>JAGNRR010000247.1 GCA_017988595.1 Chitinophagaceae bacterium | reverse complement strand
AAATAAGTAAGAAAGGCATTTAAATCATCCTGGTTTACGAAATTTAGAGCAAAAGGTTTGTTAAAGAAAACATTGAATGCTGCCATGCTAACAGCCTCCCCTCTCCACCATGAAATATCTGTTTTATTTACTCCGTTAAACCAATAAATTATGGTTGTTTGAAATAAAAGAAGAAGCACAAATGGGTTTTTAAGAATGCTTATTTCCTTATTTTCTTCCTCCTTTTTGAGACGAATCAAAAAGACAAAACCCAAAACAAACAAAACGGAAACGATTATTTCGTCTACTCCATAAAAATAAGGAAAAAATCTTCTTGAAAGTAAGCTATAAGTAAACATAGCAACGAAAGAAGTAATTGAAGGCAAAATGCCTAAAAACAACAAAACACCAACTAAAAATGCAAAACAAAGAAATATTTTTAATTCAAGATCTGTATGCAAAACATAGGTCAAAATTGGCCTATTTTGGATAACAGACATTACCTGATTTGTGAAAGGTCCTTTTTCGATACTATAAAAATCAAAAAATTGAATCCGCAATATTACTCCAGTATAGATATAAAGCAAGGCTATGATTTGCCTAAAAAGCATTAAAGACCGAAAATCAATACCTAATATTTTTTCCAATTCTATGGTTTTAAATTACCGTTGATAAAACTAGTAAAATTAATTATAATTGAAAGCAAAAAGTTTAAAATTCAAAATTAGAATTCAATGCAATAAAGTCAATTTCTTCTTGTAAAATGGCTTCTGATTTGGCATAAATCAACAATTTATAAACCGCTTTAGGTTTTAACACCTCAACATAGGCAGGGTTTTCTAATCCTTCCATTGCATTATTATTGTAGTAGAAATCGAAGAATTGATTTTGAATATATTCGGTAATATTTTGTTTAAAAAATTGTTCTTTATTGTGATAAACTGCCACACGAATAATATTACCATCATCAGAAACGTCTTTTACCATATCGGAAGCTATCTTATTGGAAAGTGCGTATATTTTGCTATTTTTCAAATAGGCATCCGTATTTTTGGGCAATAAGATAGCGGTAATTTTCAGAAAATCAGTATCGCTTATAGCATTAAAAGAAGTATCTGCTTTTTTAAAGCTAATATAAACCTGTTTTAAACTATCCGAATTAGAGCCTGAATGGAGGCTTTCTATCTTTTTAAATTGATTTTCGGTTAATTTTATCTTCGATATTTGAGCGTTCGCATTAAAAAAAACGAATAAAAAAAGAAGTGTAAATAATTTTTGCATGATATAATTTATGATTTGTAATACAAATATAATGCTAGAAATTTAGAAAAGAACTCAATAAAATATTTTTATTGAAATGTGGAAAAAATTTAAAGATTATTAAGATACTAAAATAAAGATTATAACTTTACCAACACAATGCCATTTACGCTTGCTCATCCCGGATTTGTGTACCATTTAAAAAAATGGAAGCCAAATCTATTTTCAATGGAAGGCTTAATTGTGGGAAGTTTTGTGCCCGATTTTGATATCATTTTTAGGTTTACAGAAAATCGTTTTCACCTCTTTACTTTTACACCTCTAAATGTATTGTTTGTCATTTTTCCACTGGCTTTTTTGAGTTGGTTGTTTTATAAATTATTTCTTCAAAAAACATTATGTTTTATCTTTGATGTCAAGTATGAAAAGCCGAAACTTTTTGAAACTAAAAATATAATTTCAGTTGCCTTTTCTTTGCTTTTATCCATTATTATTCATCTTATTCTCGATTTTTTTGCTCATCCTGATGCTTATTCTTGCTCATTGTATGTTTGCAATATTATGGATAACGATACATTATTTAATCCTCTTTTTTATTTCTTTTTGTATTTTCCGCTTGTGTTTTTTAGTCTCTACGGTTTCATTTTGCTTTTTTTTCAATTAAAAAAGACAAATTATTTTGATAAAAAAATTATATTAAATTGGTTTGAAGGCGAAAAAATATCTTTCTGGTTGGGATTTATAAGTTTAGCTCTTTTAGTATTTTTAATAAAAATAAAACTAAATGGCTTAGAGGCTGGTTTTGGAATAGACTCGCTCCTATTATTTTCACTAAGTGGCTTTTTTTATGGTGGCATTATGTCCATAATTCTTTATGGTTTAATTATAAAAAGACAGCCTAATTTTGGATTCAAATAATCAGATTGTACATGGATTGTGGATTGGTGGTGCACTTAGTTCGATGGAAGTTTTGTGTATTCAATCGTTTTTACAAAATGGACACCAATTTTATCTATGGACGTATGAATTGATTCAAAATATCCCCGATGCTGTGCAAATAAAAGATGCAAATTTGATTGTTTCAGAAAATAGTATTTTTAGCTATAACAGTAAAAATAAATATGGGCACGGAAAAGGCAGCTATGCAGGATTCTCAGATATTTTTAGATACAAATTGCTTTTTGATTATGGCGGTTGGTGGACAGACATGGACATCACTTGCCTAAAACCACTAGACTTTGAAAATAATTATGTTTTTAGATTTCATCATAAAGCTGGCGCAGTGGGCAACTTGATGAAAACGCCTAAAGGTGCACCAATAATGGAATATTGCTATGAAAGAGCCATAAAAGAAGTTGGCCAAAACAATCAAAACTGGATGCTACCTATTGAGATTTTAAATGATGGCATCGAAAAATTTGATTTAAAAAAGCAGATAAAGAAAATAAGCAATTTAGATAGT
>JAGNRR010000246.1 GCA_017988595.1 Chitinophagaceae bacterium | reverse complement strand
GCATTAAATGATAGAAAAGAACCAATGGTAATTATTTCTGCAAGTGGCATGGCAGAAGCTGGCAGGGTAAAACATCACATTTTAAACGGCATTGGAAATCCTAAAAACACCATATTGATGGTTGGCTATTGCGAACCAAATTCGCTTGGTGCAAAGCTAATGCGTGGTGATGAAGAAGTAAAAATTTTTAGAGATACTTACAAAGTAAAAGCTGATGTGGAAAGCATTAGAAGCATGAGTGCACATGGTGATTATAATGATTTGACACAGTTTTTAGCATCTCAAGATATTTCGGAGGTGAAAAAACTTTTTTTGGTTCATGGAGAATATGAAGTGCAACAAGAATTTAGAAAAAGATTAATTAAAAAAGGATTTATTGATGTTGAAATTCCTGAAATGCACCAAAAAATAGGCTTGGGCAATTAATTACAATCGCAACTTGGGCTATTTTCTAAATCAATAACAGTAATTACTTTTACTAATTCGTCACCACAATTTGCAAACACCATTCTAGTATGTTGATTATCTGATGTTATCCCTTCAATTGCAAAAGTGGGACATGGTTTGTCGTTTGGGTGACTTCTTTGTTTATCAATTTTTCCCTTTGCTAAAATTTCTTTTACTTCTTTTTCAGAAAAAAAACGACACCGCATTCGGCATTTTGCATGTTTTGTAAAAAAAAGTTTTGTTGGATGTCGGTTTAAAAAAGTATCATGATCTAAAGATTTATTATTATACCATTTTGAAAAAATTAATGCTACTATCAAGCAGATTATTAATATTAGTTTATAATTTTTGTTTTTGTTTTTTCTGAATGTCATTTGTTAGTAAAAATAATATAAAAATTAAAGTTTGGCATTGTTTTTGTCTTAAGTCTAAATATATTAAATATAAACATTTTTTAAATTTAAAAACACATGTCAATAGCAAATAAAAATATTTTAGTACTTGGATTTTCTCCAAATCATGCTAGAACAAGTTTTATGGCAAGTAAATTATTAAAAAACAAAGGATACAATTTATTTATTCAATCCAATAAAGATGGCAAAATAGAAGAACTTGAATATCATCAAGATATTGATATGTCATCAAAAATTGATGTTGTTACAATATTCTTAAACCCTCAAAGACAAAAACCTTATTACGATTCTATTTTAGCTTTGAAACCTAAGAGTATCATTTTTAATCCAGGTACAGAAAATCAAGAATTAGAAGAACTTGCTAAAAAAAATGAAATTAAAATAATAGCTTGTTGCACAATAGCCTTAACGGCAGTTGGAATTTTGTAGCAATAATTCAATTATTATTTTTATTTTTGTGAAATGAAAAATAAATTTACACTATTTTCAATCTTAACTTCTTTATTATTCATATTTATAATTAGCATTTCAAGTTGCAACACTTATCGATGGCAGCGAAAACGCTTTTATAATAGCGACCCAAATAAGAATTGGAATAATTATCATAAAAAAGATTCTTTAAAATCAAAGAACAATATTGATAGCGAAATTCAACAATATTATCGTAAAGAAAAATAAGTTTTCCACAAAATATTAAGTTTAATAAGGGAAATTTACTATTTTCGCTGTCTAAATTTAAAAAAATGAAAAATATACTTTTAACTTTTGCTACAATAATTCTATTTGCCACTTTATTTACAAGTTGTAATACTTATTATAGTATAAACTCTGCAACAAAATTAAGCCATTTAAGTGCCAATCCTTTTATGAAAAAAATTGCTACTTCTGTTTTTAAAAACATAACTACAAGTTTAATCGACAAAGGACTTACATCATTTAAAGGCAAACCTCAACTTATGATGCCATTAAGTGCATTAGCTACAAGCGCTTCAAGTGCAAATGCTCTAAAAGCAATGTTAGGTTCTACTTATGGAATCGATGCACAAAAAATAGAAAGCAATTACAGCAAATGGTCTACAATCAAAGATGTTATCTCTTTTGTAGGATCAAATGCTAGAAAAGTAGACTTTAATTCTTATTCTAATAAATTAATTAAATTATAGTTTTTTATTAAATCTAAAAAAAAGTTCAGCATTCAAATGCTGAACTTTTTTATTTTATATCTAAGCATAATTCTTCAATATAGGTCAGTATTTTATCCCGACCTAACCTTTTTACACTTGAAGAAACAAAATATACAGGCAACACCTCCCATGTCTTTTTCAAACAATTCATAAAATTTTTTACATTTTTACTTACAATAGCTTGAGTACTTTTATCCGATTTTGTAAAAATTAATGTAAAAGGAATATTTTTTTCACCTAATTGATTTACAAAATTTAAATCTATTTTTTGTGCATCGTGCCGGCTATCAATTAATACAAACAAGGTTTTTAAATTATTTCTATTTTCTAAATAATCCCAAATCATTTTTGTCCAATCTTTTCTCATGCCTTGCGAAACCTTTGCATAACCATATCCTGGCAAATCTACCCAAAACATATTGTCGTTAATATTAAAATGATTTATTAATTGAGTTTTACCTGGCGTTGCAGAGATTTTTGCCAATTCTTTTTTCAGCGCAAGCATATTTATTAGGCTAGATTTGCCCACATTGCTTCTTCCAATAAATGCAACTTCTGGCAATGTTGGCGCTGGACATTTATTCATGTCTGTATTGCTTATAATAAATTCTGCTTTAAAAATATTCATATTGAATAGCGAAAATACAAAAATCATTTAC
>JAGNRR010000245.1 GCA_017988595.1 Chitinophagaceae bacterium | reverse complement strand
TTGTAGGTTAAAATTTGAAATTTAAAAACAATAATCAAAAAATGAAGTCTTGAATCTTATTCAAAACAAGCTGCACCTGATGAGAGCACTGAAAGACAATCTCGAAGCTTTATAGCAAAAAGCCCTTTTGGTTTTTATATTTATCTTTAACTGATTGAAAAGATTAGCTTTTCATTGTATCTTTTTTTGGGTTTCTTCTGTATGGCTAAATGTTGTCTGTTCGTTGTTCTTGTTTCCAAAAAAAAGTTTACCACAATTTTTTTGCGCCCTTCATTTTAAAAAATATGAACTAAAAAAATATACATATCGCAGCATTATTTACCTTTGCACAGGGAATACTGCTTTACATAGGAACCCTTGTTGGGCGTAGTTTTTTATTCTTTTAGTTTTGCAATTTTTCGTAAATTTTTCAAAGCAAAGAAATACGGAACAATAAAAATTAAAAAGAAAAATGCCTGTAAAATTAGTTTAGTATCGCCATTAGAAAACTGAATACCCAAATACATATCAAAACTTTCCCTTACAATGTTAATAAGCATTGTAAATGCCAAAAACATTGCGTTTTGTGAACGAAATGCCATTAATGTTACCACTATCATTGCAATGTTTCTACCTGCTAATTCCCAAAGTACTTTCTTGGTGGCTATTACAGAATTATCGACATTGCCATAAGCTAATGCTGGATTTACAAAAGCTGAATAGGTTTTAAAAACTAAAATTAAGAGAACGATACCCGTCAAAATGTTAATCCAAATTGGGATTTTATCTCGTCTGAAATTAGCGTTTACAGTCATTCGATTAATGATTGATTTTAAAATAGGTTTTTAGGTTTTTACTAAATAGTAAAAAAATACAAACCAAATCAATTAATGATTGCCACATTGGAGTAGAACCTGCATTTTCAGCACCCATTTTTATAAATGTTTGAGGTATTCTTGCCAAAGAAGCCGCTGTAACTGCATCGCCGTGGTCTAATATCGACACTACGAAATAGCAAATCAAGAATGTCCAAGCATAAACATATTTAGTTTTCCAAATCATCCATAATGCAATTGGTGAAAGTATGGCTACTACAATGTCTAATATTGCAGGATACATCCATTCTCCATCATCTATGCCTGCCAACACATCTTGAATTATGGGTATGGCAATAAGTCTTGGGATTTGTAAAACTATCCAAATGGAAATTCCTATAAGTATGTATTTTGTTGTTTTATTTGTCATCTTTTTTTTCTTTTTTAATTAAATAAATAAGCCCCATTAAACATAAAAATTCTATTACCACAAAAACGGTCAAAATTTGCCATACCATAGGTGCAAGATTGGGTGTAGTGGCTGAATTTATTAAGTCGCCTATATCTGCTGTAAGCCTTACAGTAAACATTACTGCCAAAATAGTTTTATTGCGAAGTAGTAAGGCTATGAAAAAACCAACAGCAATGGCTAATAACCGAATACCGAGATTTCTTACTGTCCAAAGTTCTAAATTGGTTTGCGAAATGTACTGAATGAAATTAATTTCTTTCCCGAAAACAAATCCGTTAAAGGACTGAACATACATAAGTGCAGATAGAACTGCAACTATTTGTATAATTCTGTAAATGATTTTATTTGACATTTTGTAATTTATGATTTCAATTGAGCTATTGCCGTTGTCCATTCTTCCAAATGATAAACTGTTTTTATTTGTCCGTTTTCTATGGTGTGCATATCCATAGTCATAATTTTGAATGACTTTGTGCCGTCCAAATCCATTCCCATAAAATTTCCGTTTGGTGAAGCTGAAAATTCACATCTTACTACAACTTGGTTACCTTCTTGCACCATATCCTTGATTTCCCATACCATATTGGGCATCAATTTCCAGAATCCTGAAATTTGCCATATTAGTTGAGCTTTACCTTTGGTTTCTTTGGCGTTTCGAGATTCGAAATCGTCTGCCAAAAGTTTTTCCAATACTTCGTTGGCATTGGTTTTTTCGTTTACAGTTAGGCAGTCATTATAGAATGTTGCTACCATTTTTTTTAATTCGCTCATTGAATTTCTTTTTTAAAATTTATGTTGCAAATGTCTATTAATAGTTCTAACTTTGCAAGTAGTTATAAATGAATGTCATAGTATGAAAAAACATACCATTGAAGAAATTAATACTTTAAGTAAAGAGGAATTTGAAAAAATATTTGAGGCTTGCCCAATTACCTACACTATGAATGTAATTGGTGGAAAATGGAAGCCGATTATTTTGTCGAGGATTGAAATGGGTATAAATCGTTTTGGTCAAATGCAACGTAGCATTCCGACTATCAGCAAACAAATGCTTACTGCACAATTAAGAGAATTGGAAGAGTCGAATTTAATACACCGCAAGGTATTTGCCGAAGTTCCGCCAAGAGTTGAATATACTGTCAGCGAAAATGGAAAAACCGTTCTGCCTATTTTGGAATCAATGGCTATTTGGGGGAAAAGTCAGCAGTCGTCTGTGTTGTGAGGGTGGTCTGTAAAATTACGCCCAACAATTCGCTTCCCGCAAGTTTAAACTTGCGGCAATGCTCTATTATCTGAGAAATATACGCAAGTTTTTTCCGCAATAATGGCATTAAGCTATGTGATTGAATTTGGATATCTTGTTTTTTTATGTGTATTGATTTATAAGTTTATAACATTGCTCAAATATAAGGTTTATACAATAATAGCAAATATTATTTTAGTAATTATACT
>JAGNRR010000064.1 GCA_017988595.1 Chitinophagaceae bacterium | reverse complement strand
GTCCATTGAATTTATAAGTTCTTTCAATGAAATTTGCATTTTCTTGTTTTTCAATAAGCAATTAAATATTAAATTGCTATCCACTTTTAAGTTTAATACATTAATTTTAAAAGCATGTAAGCCTGTAATATCGCCATTCATAGGTCCAAAATTGCAAATTTCACCATCGCTACAATTTGCAAATTCTATTTTAGAAGTATCAAGTGCAATAATATTTTTAATTTGCTCTTTAGAAATTTTATTATTACATGAAAAGTATATATCATTATTTTCAACCATTACAGCTCGGCAGTCTATGGGTATTTTCCAAACCATATATGAAAATGTATCAGAGAATAATGCATTCTCGGTTAAATAATACAAAACCACTTTTTGATATGTTGAGCCTTCTGGGCTATTTTTGTTTTTGCAAGAAGAAACTAAAATTATTAAGACAACTAAATAAAAATATTTTTTCATAACATTAAAAATATTAATTGTTGCTGTGTTTTTGTATAATTTGAATAAAAAATATTTACTTTTGAAATATTGACATGCAATTTTTTTTTCACACCAATTTGCAAGAAAAAGTTTTTTCGCTCAGCGAAGAAAGCTCAAAACATATTTCATTAGTATTAAGAAAAAAAATAAATGATGAGTTTTATGTAACCGATGGAAAAGGAACAAAAGCGCATGTAAAAATTATTGAAATAACTAAAAAAAATTGTATCGTAGAAATCATTTCTGCTGAAACAATAGAAAATAATACTGAGCCAAAACTTCATATTGCTATTGCCTTTACTAAAAATAATGCACGCATGGAATGGTTTTTGGAAAAAGCTTGCGAAATGGGTATTGCCGAAATATCGCCATTGATAACAAAACGTAGCGAAAAAATTCATTTAAAAAAAGACCGATTAGAAAAAATTTTAATCAGTGCCATGCTGCAATCAAAACAATTTTTTTTGCCAAAATTAAATGAACCCTGCACCGTAGAAAAAATTATGGCACATAAAAGGCAGCAAAATTTTATTGCACATTGCGAAAATGAAAACGATAAAATAAATTTGCAACAGCTTATCGAAAAAAAAGATACGCTAGTTTTAATTGGTCCAGAAGGAGATTTTACTGCCGAAGAAATAGTCTTTTGCAAAGCACATGGTTTTGTTCCTATTAGTTTAGGTAAAAATAGATTGCGTACCGAAACAGCAGGTTTGGTAGTTTGTAGTATCTTTAATTTTCAAAAATAAAAAATGAAATTTATCCAACAGTTTTTCTTTTTTCTTTTGCTCTCTTTTTTTATTGTAAAAAATAGCGAAGCGCAAAAAATGAAATTAGGTCTTTTGGTTTATAACGGAGGCGGCGATTGGTATGCAAACCCAACGGCATTAAAAAATCTTGCTAATTTTACAAATAGAAATCTGGGTACAAATTTTATAGCCAGCGAAGAACAAATAGAAGTGGGCAGCAGCGAACTATTTTCTTGCCCAATTGTTTTTGCCACTGGGCACGGAAGAATTTCGTTTAGTAGTAGTGAAGCGCAAAACCTTAGAACTTATTTAATCGGTGGTGGATTTTTGCACATCGATGATAATTATGGTATGGATAAATATGTGAAAGATGCAATGAAACAAGTTTTTCCAGAGATTGATATGGTAGAGCTTCCGTTTAATCATCCGATTTATCATCAAAAATTTAATTTTAATAATGGACTTCCAAAAATTCATCAGCACGATGGAAAATCGCCACGTGGTTATGGCTGGATGTATAAAGGCAGGTTGGTTTGTTTTTACAGCACAGAAACAGATTTGAATGACGGCTGGGAAGACCCAGAAGTGCACAAAGACCCTGAAGAAAAGCGCCAACAAGCTTTGCAAATGGGTGCCAATATTATACAATATGTTTTTATGGGCAAGTGATTGTTTTTAAAAAAAGCTGTATCTTTGAACTAAGTGAAAAAAGTAATTGCATCCATTCTCGCTATTTTTTATCTCACACTGTCGTGTGGGCTAATTATTAATTTGCATTATTGTGGTGGCGAACTTGAGCTTATTGCCATTCAAGAAAAAGTTTCTGAAGAAAAATGTTGTGGAGTGGCTTGCAGCAATAATTGTTGTCAGGATAAAATTGTAGAGCTAAAAATAAAAGATGCGCATAAACTAAATGCTGAACAGGTTAAAAATCAAAAAATTTATTTTGATGAAAATACCAACAACATTTATTTTAATTTAAATCTTAAAAAAAGTATTGCATCATATTTTAAATTAAAATCAACTTCGTATTTATACAAACCACCAAATTTTTATAAAAAGAAAAAATTATCTATTGCTTATTGTCAATTTTTAATTTGATTTTTTCAGAGTAATAAAAATCAAAAAAATATTTAATAAATTAAAAATAAATTATCATCATGAAAAATAATATAAAAATAGTTTTATTGGCACTTGTAGTTTTTGTAGCAGCATGCACAAAACCAAAAGAAGTAGAAGAGCCAGCAACTAAAGCCTCAGTAAATTTAGTATTTGGAAGCAAAATAAATGGCGTGCTTCTTGAAAAAAATAGCATTATTTATACAAACGAAGCACAATTAAAATTTGGCGCTGCAGTTTTAAAATATGTTTTAAGTAATGTAACACTTACCAAAAACGATAACACAACAATTGTATTACCAAAAATTTATATCATTGATGCGTTTACACCATCTATGCAATCAATACAAATGGCAGATGTGCCAAACGGATCTTATAAAAAAGTTTCTTTCAATCTTGGCGTAGAACCCGGTAGAAATACCAATGGTACACAAGAGGAATTGTTTGAAGCAATGAATAAAGGCATGATTTGGACATGGGCAACAGGCTATATTTTCTTTAAACACGAAGGAAAATTTATAAACAGTCAAGACTCAACAAAATCTTTGGTTTATCATTTGGGTAGTGATTCGGCATATAATGCAACACCAATTTCATTTCCAATAAATTTGGAAGTTAGTGGCGTGGCAAAATACATAAATATAAATTTTGATGCAAGCAAAATGTATAACAATCCTGTTATAGATTTTGAAAATGGTTCAAACCGTCAAAGCAATTTTCCGAACGATTCTCAATGGATAAAAGATATGAAAGCAAATGTGCAGGATGCTTTCACTCTTGGAACCATAGAATAAATTGATAAAAAAATATTCGATGGCTATTTTAATAATAGCTATCGTATCTTTTATTTCTTGTCAAAAAGAAATAAAAGATAATGTGCCAAACCTTACTCCGCTTGTGTTAAACACAAACGGCTTACCGGATATGATTATTCCTGCAAATAATCCATTGACGGAAGAAGCGGTGGCTTTGGGACGAAAACTTTTTTGGGATCCAATTCTTTCAGCAAATAATACACAAAGTTGTGGTACTTGCCATAACCCAAGTTTTGCATTTGTAGATAGCACAAATCAATTTAGCAAGGGCATTGATGGATTTTTTGGAAACAGAAATTCTATGCCTTTAATAAATTTAGGATATAGTGAAACATTATTTTGGGATGGACGTGCAAATTCTTTAGAAGAACAAGCTTTGGGACCAATTCAAAACCCAATTGAAATGCACAATACGCTTGAAAATATGGTGCATCATTTAAAAGCAGATATAAAGTATCCGTTAGATTTTTATAAGGTTTTTGGAACAGCAGAAATAACTCCAGAAATGGTAGCTAAAGTATTAGCAAGTTTTGAGCGAACGATGATTTCAAACAATAGCAAATTTGATAAATATCAACGAGGTGAAATAAATTTATCTGCCGAAGAAACTAGAGGCATGAATTTGTTTGTGGATATGAATAAAGGCGATTGTAATCATTGTCATACGTTAGGCGCAAATTTTTCGGATTTTGAATTTAGAAATACAGGGCTGGATTCTATTCCAATAGACTTGGGCAGATTTGAAGTTACAAAAAACAATGATGATAAGGGAAAAATGAAAACACCAACCTTGCGAAATATTGCATTGACAGCACCTTATATGCACGACGGCAGATTTGCAACCTTGTTTCAATGTATAGAACATTATAATAAAAATTTTAAATACACCGAAAATCTTGATGCTAATTTGGAACACAGCATTAAAGGAAGAATGAGCTATGATGAAATAAATGATATCATTGCTTTTTTAAATACACTAACGGATTATGATTTTATAAATAATAAAAATTTTAAAAAAGAAAATTAAAATGAAAAATTTAGCAAGTCTAATTTTATTAATTTTTGTTTCTACTAATTTATTTTCTCAAAGTAAACCAATTGAAACAGATAGTGTAAAAAGACAAAAAATTAAAACAGTAATCATAAAGAACAGAACCACAGGAAGCGACATAAATTCGTTGAATCCTGTGCGAGTAGAACGACTTGGTAAAACAGAATTGAGCAAAAATGCTTGTTGTAACTTGGCAGAAAGTTTTGAAAGCAATCCCACAGTTGATGTATCGGTAAGTGATGCGGTTAGTGGCGCAAAACAAATTCAGCTTTTAGGCTTGTCGGGAACTTATGTACAAACCACTACAGATTTATTGCCAAATGTAAGAGGATTAAATTATACTTATGGCTTTAATAATATTCCATCAACTTTTGTAGATGCAATATATATTACAAAAGGACCGGGAAGTGTAACGAATGGTTTTGAAAGTATGACAGGACACATCGAAATTGCATTGCAAAATCCAGAAACATACAAATCAAAATTGCACGTGAATGGATATATAAATTCTATTTTACGCAATGAGCTTAATTTGAATTTTGCACAAAAAATTAATTCAAATTGGAATACTATATTTATGGGACATGGGAGCGGCATGAGAACAGAAATTGATAACAACAAAGATAATTTTATGGACGTGCCTAAATATCAACAATTTCAATTTTCTAATAGATGGGCATATAGTAGCGATAAATTGGAAAGCAAATTTGGTATAAATATGTTGCGAGATAAAAAAATTGGAGGAGAAATATTACCATCAAAAATTTGGGCGATTAATCCTGCGGAATTTCAAATCAACATTTCTTCACAAAGGATAAATGCATTTGCCAAAACAAGTTATTCTTTTGATAGAGATAAAGGAAAAAGTATTGGTTTGCAATTAAATTTTTCAAACGATGATATTAATTCCAATTATGGTTTATATAGAAATTATAAAGGAAATCAAAAAACATTATTTGCAAATTTAATTTATCAAACCATTTTATTTAACACTCAACATTTAATAAAAATTGGAGGAGGTTCTCAAACCGACATCGTAGAAGAACAATTTATGCAACTAAATAATGATAGAAACGAAATCGTGTCTGGAATTTTTACAGAGTATACGTATTTGGGAAGTGATAAATTTTCGTTGATGGCTGGTGCAAGAGCCGACTATAATAACAGAATTAATAAAACATATTTTATTCCAAGATTAAATATAAAATATGATTTGACGGATGATTTTTCTATTCGAGGAAGCGCAGGAAGCGGAATGAGAACAGCAAATATTTTTGCAGACAATACCAGACTTTTTGCAAGCAGCAGAAATGTGTTGATTTTAGATAAGCTAATGCCAGAATACAGTTGGAATTATGGAATAAATTTTTCGTATTGTTATTTGCAAAATAAAAAACCAGGAAGAGTAAGTGTAGATATTTTTAAAACAGATTTTCAAAATCAAGTTATTGCCGATTATGATTATTCGCCACAGCAAGTGTTGTTTTATAATTTAAACGGAAGAAGTAATTCATTTTATGTTCAAGCAGAATGGTACTATGAAATTTTTCACGATGTCGATATTCGATTGGCATATAAATTTAATGATGTACGATTTACACAACGTGGTGAAACTGTGGAAAGAACCTTTAATCCTCAAAGTAGAGCCTTGTTTAATATTGCTTATAAAACACATAATGAAAAATGGGTTTTTGATTTTACTACGCAATGGGTGGGAAAACAACGATTGCCAAACACCGATGCCAATCCGGAAAAATTTAGAAATGAATCAAATTTTGCGCCATCGTATTTTAGATTGTTAGGACAAGTAACTTATAAAATGCCCACATGGGAAATTTATTTTGGAAGCGAAAATATCAGCAATTTTACACAAAAGAAATTAATCGTTTCGCCCGAGAATCCGTATTCACCATATTTTGATGCAGGAAATATTTGGGGTCCTACAATGGGAAGAGTTTTTTATCTTGGTGCCAGATATGATTTGAAAAGAAATAATAATAATGAATAAAAATTAAATTAAAACTAATAAAATGAAAACAAAAATTATGCTTGTTTTGCTAATGTTTATTTCAACATTATGCTTTGCACAAAACAAAAAAAATATTGTTACCGAAAAAATAGAAGTAAGTGGAAATTGTGGTATGTGTAAAAAAATCATTGAGTCCTCACTTAAAATAAAAGGTGTAAAAAGTGCAAGTTGGGATATGGACACAAAAATGCTTACTATTAAATATGATGAAAATAAAATTAGTAATGCTGAAATTCAACGCAAAATAGCCGATGTGGGTTATGATACAAAAAACTTTTCAGCAAACGATGAGGTGTATGAAAAACTACATGGTTGTTGTAAATATGAAAGAAGAGTATATGAAAAATAAAGTATTATTTTTAAGCACAATGATGTTTTTTTCAGCATGCACATTTTCGGTGGGCAACAAAAATAAAGAAATCAAAAAGCCAACTTCAGGATATTATTGTCCAATGTTTTGTGAAAAAGAAAAGACATATACTGAAGTTGGCACTTGCCCTATTTGTAAAATGGATTTAGAAAAAGGAGGGAAAGATTAATTTATTCTTTTACAATTCTCTTATAAAATATTTTATCGTTCAATAAATTTATTTTCAATAAATAAATTCCTGCACTAAGTTTAGTAGCATCAATTGTTTTTTCTTTGCTTTCTAAAATCATCTTTCCTTGTAAATCAAAAACACGAACAAATGAAATTGGTTGCAAACTTTCTATCGTAAAAATTCCTTTAGAAGGATTTGGAAAAACTTTTATAAATTCATTTTCTTCAAATTCATTTACAAAAGCTGCTCCACAATTTGGATCATAAACTTTTCCTGGCGAACCTTCAGGACAACCAGCAAACCACGTTGTGGCTTCATTTGCATTTCCATTGTATTGATTATTTTCCATTGTTTTTCCAATTCCATTTGCATCGGTGGGCCAAGGTGAAGATGCATAAAAACATAAACTGTTTTCTATTTTTCCTGATGCATTATATAATTTTATTACATCGCCATTGCTACTAAATCCAAAATTTGTTGGACCTTTTATATTATTTACTAATGGAAAACGATTTGAAAATTTTATTGCATCGCTAAATACAACAAGATATTGATTGCTATTTATGTTTGATGTTCCCGAAAAAGTAAATGAATTATTTCCGCCATCTTTCAGTGTCCAGTTATTTAAATCTATTGCTGAAGATGAATTATTATAAAGTTCCACCCAGTCTCCAGCATCGGCAGTCAATAAGGAATTATAATTTAATTCACTGTAAATTATTTTTTCATTACAAGGTGAAAAAGCATTCCCTGGCGAGCCGCCAACACATCCAGCAAACCAAGATGAAGCTAAGTTTGGATTTGCCGAAGGAGAAGAGAGTTCAAGCGTTCTGCCATTTCCATCAGCACTACATTGCCACGGATTGTAATCTCCATAAGTTACAGATGTAATCCATCTATTATCTTTATCGTATAATTCAATTTTTTGTCCAGCATTATTTAACTTAAAACACAGCGGACCATATTTATTTAAAACTGTAGGATGTTCACTTGTGAATTTAGAACTATCAGCATAAATTACTTTTCTTTCTCCTGCTTGAAGTATAAAATTGTTGGGTAATACACAATATTTATTATAAGAATTATCATCTTTTAAATAAGCATAAGATAAGTTTACGCTTGTGCTACCGAAATTATAAAGTTCTATCCAGTCTCCTGCATCTCTTGTTTCATCTGAATGAAAATTTATTTCACTAATTACAATTTGACTAGAATTTACAGCGTTGCAGGCCTGTGTACTTGGATACATATTTGCATCCATCCACGCCAATCTGTTTGTAAGCCAAAGTTTTAAATAATCTACTTCGCCCTGCCACGTATTGGAAACATTATTGTTTGGCCAAATAGGCACACCAATAGTTTGCCATCTTGCTGAATCTCTTGAAGCGGGTTGTCTTAAATAATTTGCAAGCGTATCAATATTAAACAGTAATGTAGCATTGCTTAATGTGTTTTGGCGAAGCTGATTCCAACGACAATTTAATTGATTTTTAAACCAAGGATCTTGCAACATTCTATCAATATAAATTGTTGTTCTTTCGCCACATCCTGGAGGATACATTTGCCAATCTTGCCAAGGACCGCCGTTGCAATAATTTCCATTTCCGAAACTTAAATTAAAATCCCAATATGGTCCTATAGTTAATTTTCCGCATTTGCTATCTCTATCTTTATATAAAAAAGTGCTTAACCGATAACCATCAATATTATTACTCATTTCATTGATAATAAAAAAATCGATGAAAGAATATGGATTACTATATTTTCGATAACCTGTTTCTGGATTCGCAAAGTTGGGACTAAACAACGCTTGCTCAAAAGTGTTGATATAATTTACAATATAATTATCTTGTTGTGGTGTAATTACATCCCAATCAGGATCGTGCTTTTGATAAAAAACACCTTGATTTGAATTCCAGCCACCGCCACTATTTCCTGTAGTTTTATCTACTTTTACAATATAACCACCAGTCAACGAATCGCCACTATTCATTGTTGGCGTTATTTTTTCTATGTCAACTCTGTTCTTGTCTTGTTTTATTTTTTCAAGTAAAATATAAACCCCTTCATAATTTCCATCAATTACTAATTCTACATACCGAGTTCTACTGCTATACCATCCAAGTTCTCTAGCCAAATTGTAAACTATATAATTGGGCATAAATGTTTTTTCGGAATAAGGACTGTATAGAATCCAATCGTTTTCGCTGGGCATTCCCAAAATGGAAGCATTGATAGTAATGTTGTTTGCATCAACAGGGCTAAAGCCATAAGGGTTTTTAGGAAAAGCAGATTGCGATGTGCTTCCTCTTCGTTCAATAGAAATTTTTCCGTTATAATCTGTTGCAGGATCAGAAATACAATTTTGATTTCCTGGACCATTGTCTATTATTCTCATGTCGCAAATTATTCTTGGGTCATCAAGAATTGTTTGACCTAGTGTATTTATTTTTACAATTGGCAAATGTGTTTGCAATAAACTTTGTGGCTGAAACCAAACTGGAGTTGGCTGGTAATTAAAAGTTGAATTTGAAATGCCAAGTTGCAAAAAAGCATTTGATGATAAATCATCAGAATTTGCAACAAAATTATGTACTTCGATGGCTAAAACGTTATTTCCATTCACTAAAAGTGTATCTATTCCAAGCGAAGAAAATGAAAAATATTCTGGTTGTTGGCTTTGATATAAATTCGCTTCGTGTGATAATGTTGCTAGATCATTAAAAAGTGTTGGAGCATTTAAATTACTTCTTGCAATTTCTTTTCCGTTTAAATAAGCTACAAAACCATCATCATAATCCATACATAATATCATTGACTGAATAACAGAAGTATCAACAATATTAAATTGTTTTCGGATGTAAACAGATGTTACGGGTTGAGTTAAAACTGTATTGTCATCATTGTCACCAAAACCAAAACCGCCTGTTCCTTGAAGCCAAGTAGCATCGTTAAATGATGTTGTTTCCCAGTTCGGTATAGTCATAGTTGGAACTAGATATCGCCAAGTGTTGTTTGCCAAAACTGCACTTTCCCAATGATTGACATTGTTGCTGCATTGGCTTTTTGCGCTTACAGAAGTTAATAACAACAAAATAAGGGTGTAAATTTTTCTAAGCATAAGTATGGTTTATTTACTTCTTAAAATTACAATAATTATTTAATAAATTAAGAATAGAATTTAATTTGGATAAGCAATGAAGTAATAATTTTTTTTAGAATAAAATTGATCTTCAAATGTTTTCAAA
>JAGNRR010000244.1 GCA_017988595.1 Chitinophagaceae bacterium | reverse complement strand
ATTTTGGGTTCATTTGACAAAATATTTACAAGTGTATGTTTAATCATCCAATTTCAAAACGGCTAAAAAGGCTTCTTGTGGTACTTCCACATTTCCTATTTGGCGCATACGTTTTTTACCTTCTTTTTGTTTTTCAAGCAATTTTCTTTTTCGGCTAATATCACCACCATAACATTTTGCGGTTACATCTTTTCGCATGGCACTTTTAGTAGCACGAGCCAATATTTTTGCGCCAACAGCTGCTTGAATGGCAATTACAAATTGTTGGGTCGGCAATAAATCTTTTAATTTATCACACAGTTTTCTGCCCAAATCTTGTGCTCGTGCTCGGTGAATTAAAGCACTAAGGGCATCTACTTTGTCGCCATTCAATAATATATCAAGTTTTACAATATCACTTTCTCGATAGCCAACTGGGGTATAATCAAATGATGCATAACCTCGAGTTTGGCTTTTTAATTTATCATAAAAATCAAATACAATTTCTGTCAAGGGCATTTCAAAAATCAATTCCACTCTAGTGGTTGATAAATAAGATTGCGACATAATATAGCCTCTTTTATTTATACAAAGATTCATGATATTGCCAATATATTCTGGTTTGGTTATTATTTGAGCCTTAATAAAAGGCTCTTCGATGGTATCTAGCACAGATGTTTCTGGCATTTGGGCTGGATTGTTTACGGTAATTTTTTCTTTTCGAGTTGTAGTAGCAATAAAACTAACATTAGGAACTGTAGTAATAACGGTTTGATTAAATTCTCTTTCAAGTCGCTCTTGAATTATTTCCATGTGAAGTAATCCTAAGAATCCGCATCTGAAACCAAAACCCAAGGCTTGAGATGTTTCTAGTTCAAAAGAAAGTGAGGCATCATTCAATTGTAGTTTATCCATACAATCTCTTAATTCTTCAAAATCATCAGTTTCTACAGGAAAAATTCCAGCAAAAACCATTGGTTTTACATCTTCATATCCTTTTATCGAAGCCTCGCAAGGATTATTTACTAGTGTAATCGTATCACCAACTTTTACTTCTTTGGCATTTTTAATTCCCGTTATCAAATAGCCAACATCGCCAGCTTTTACATCTTTTTGTGGCGAAGGCGTAATTCTTAAAATTCCTACTTCTTCTGCTTGATATTCAATATCGGTGTTGAAAAATTTTACTTTATCACCTTTGCTTATTTTTCCATTCATTACACGGAAATAAACAATAATTCCTCTGAAGCTATTAAAAACACTATCAAAAATTAAGGCTTGCAACGGTTCGTCCACATTGCCTTTGGGCGGTGGAATGCGATGAACAATAGCTTCTAATATGTCATCTACTCCAAGACCAGTTTTCCCACTTGCCAACAAAATATCTTCTACTTTACAGCCTATTAAATCAATAATTTGATCTTGTACTTCAGGAATCATGGCACCTTCAACGTCAATTTTATTGATTACAGGAATTATTTCTAAATCATTTTCAAGTGCTAAATATAAATTTGAAATGGTTTGTGCTTGTATTCCTTGAGCGGCATCTACCAAAAGCAAAACTCCTTCGCAGGCTGCCAAAGCTCTACTAACTTCATAACTAAAATCAACATGACCAGGAGTATCTATTAAATTAAACACATATTTTTCGCCATTTAATGTATAATCAATTTGAATGGCATGACTTTTAATGGTAATTCCTTTTTCACGTTCCAAATCCATATCGTCCAACACTTGGGCTTTCATATTTCTATCGGTAACAGCATTTGTGTGTTCCAATAATCTGTCAGCTAAAGTGCTTTTTCCGTGATCGATATGTGCAATTATGCAAAAATTACGTATGTTTTTCATTTATAAAATGGCGAATTAATATTGTGGTGCGAAGGTACTAATTTTAGTGCAATAAAAAACCCAAGCTTTTTCAAGTTTGGGTTTTAATTAAAATGAGTTTTAATTTAAAATATTACCATTTGTCCACTTCAGCATCGTTTGATGTGGATGTATTATTTTCAGTAGAAGGTAATTCTATTTCTGCTGGTGCATCAGAAGTTGCAGAAGTATTGTTTTCTATTTCAGAAGTATTTGAATTCCAATTTTCGTTTTCAGGATAATCGTGATTGAATGCATCAAAATCAAAATCGGGCATTAATACTGTTTTTACATGATCGATTGTTTCGCTCAACGCATCTCGAAATTTATTAAAATCTTCTTTATAAATAAAAATTTTATGACGGTCATAGCCTTCATCTTCAAAACGTTTTTTGCTTTCTGTCAACGTTATAAAATAATCGTTGTTTTTTGTAGTTCTAACATCGAAGAAATAAGTTCTTCTTTTTCCAGCTTTTAATCTTTTACTAAAGATACTTTCATTTTTTTCGTACGACACAGTTTTTTCTATTTTAAGTGAATAACAAATTTATACTATTTTTTTAAAAATATGATTTCTATTGCATTTTTTTTTAATAAATTAAAATAAAATAATATTACCTCGTATTGCCTTGTTGCAAGAATTTAAGAATGTATTGTTCTTCTTTGTAACTTATTTTATTATTGCTTTCTTGAGAGCGTTTTGCCATATCTGGAACGATTTGACTCCATTGCTCTTTTGTTTTTGATGAAGGACTATATAGATCATGGCAAGTAGCACATTTAGCATTATATAGATTTCTGCCATCATTTATTTGTGTAATTTCTTCATCTGTAAGTGTCGAAGATTGTTTTGTTACATTTTCTTCTTTTTTTGAAATTTCTAC
>JAGNRR010000063.1 GCA_017988595.1 Chitinophagaceae bacterium | reverse complement strand
TAGAATGCACAATTTTATTTTTTGAAATAAAAATAGACACGTGATAAATTACATTTTTATCATTTTTAAAAAACAACAAATCACCGCATTTTGCATTTTCGATAGACAGAATTGTGTTGCCCAATTTAATTTGTTTGCTTGCAAAATGAGGTAAAAAAATACCAAAATGTTGATATAAATTCATGCTCAATCCCGAACAATCGATGCCAAGATTTGTAGCTCCACCCCACAAGTAAGGAACATTTTTATACTGATTTAAAATTGCAATTAAGTTAGTTTTATTAAATTCTTGAATATCATATACTCGTTCTTGATTGTTTTTTACTTTTGTAATTAAAGACGATAACACCCAACCTTTGTCCTTATTTTTTTTAAATTGAATATAAGACCAAGAACCGTTTTCTTCGAGAACAAAAACAAATTCATTGGATAAAAGCTGTGTAATCAATTCACTTTTATGACTTGGTTTTGAATACACAAAAATTTTTTGAAACTTTGTCGTATAAATATTCATTCGGTTGTAAAATTATAATATTTAAAATTATTATCTTCGTAAAATATTTTATCCCAAAATAATTGTCAAAGGAAATTAAAAATTTTTCGGATCAAGAGTTGTTGAATTTGTATAAGAACAAAGGCGATAAAAAATCAATTAGTGTTCTTTTTGAACGTTATTATCATTTGGTTTTAGGTGTAGGATTGAAATATTTAAAAGATAAAGATGCCGCTGCTGACATTGTGATGCAAGTTTTTGAAAAAATAATAACCGATGTAAACAAACATGAAATTACATTTTTCAAATCTTGGCTTTATCGAGTTGCACAGAATCAATGTTTGATGGAATTGCGCAAAAACAATCAAATAACAAAAACTATACAAGATTCTTATGTGTTAAATATGGAATTTCAAATAGAAACACATCATATTGAAGAAAAAGAAACCAATTTGGTGAAAATGGAAAATTGTATTGAAAAATTGCAAGCCGAACAACAACGATGCATAGATTTATTTTATTTAAAAAAAATGAGCTATGCTGATATTGGCAATGAAACAAAATTTACCTTTATGCAGGTAAAAAGTTATATTCAAAATGGAAAAAGACAATTAAAAATTTGTATGGAAGAAAATTAAAAAATGAAAAAATATGATTTAAAATATACACCTAGCGCTTGTTTAAGCAAAAATCAATTGTTCGATTATTTAGAATATAAATTGAGCAAAGAAGAAGTATATATTATTGAATCGCATTTGAATGACTGTGAATTGTGTAGCGATGCTATTGATGGCTTTTATGAAAATAAAAACTCGAAAATTCAATTAGTTGATCTAAAAAATATTATCAACTCAAAGATTGAAGCTCTACCTGAACAACAAATTTTAAAATCAACAAAAAAAACAAATACAAATTGGGCATGGGCTGCAGCACTTTTACTTTTAATTTCAATTGGAGGCTTTTCGCTTTTTAAATATATCGATTCTAATAAACAACAAAATTCAAAAAATGAACTTGCAAAAAATGACAAAAATATAGAAGTTAAAACACCTAACGACGAAAATGATATTGTAATAAGCTCTGATGAAATCAAAGAAAAAATAAACACAGAGAATAAAAAATCGGAAATAATTGCAAAAAATGATAATGTTATCGTTGGACCAAGATTAACGCAAAAAGTTCCAGCTGCTTTAGCAAATAAAATAGAAGAATCTCAAGAAACTTTAGCAGATGAAACACCAGATAATAACAATTCGCAATTTGAAGATATTAGCATAAAACCTGAAATACAAGAAAAAAAAGACGCAAAATATGTTGAAAAAGAAAGTGTCAAAGCCATTCCTGCAACTGAATCAAGAGGTGGTATGGATTACGATAAACTAAACATGAATTATGCTCGTAATGAACAAAGCAATATTTCAAATGCACCAAAAGCTCAAAATCAACAATTAGAATCCGTAATAACTTCTGGAAAAAACAAAAAAATAGCTACTGTTTTAAATAGTTTTGAAACAGCTATGTCCTACTTTAATTCTAAAAAATACAGAAAAAGCATACCTTATTTTGAAAAAGCACTTGAAGAAAAAAATAATAATATTGAAGATGTGAAATATTATTTAGCAAAAGCATATTTAGAAAATTCACAAAACAACAATGCGTTTAATTTATTAAATCAACTTTTAAACTCAGCTAAATATGGCGTTGAAGCAAAACAACTTTTAGAAACTATAAATTCTATTAAAAAGAAAAAAAATTAATTTAAGTATTCAGTTTCTAAATTATTTTCAACAAAATTTACATCTTCATCATTTGCCTCCACTACTAAATTTTCAATAATAAATTGCTGTCTTTCTGGAGTATTTTTTCCCATAAAATAATTCAACAATTTTTGAATATGTGTTTCGTTGTAAAGTAAAACAGGTTCTTTTCTAATTTCTGGTCCAATAAATTCAGCAAATTCATTTGGCGAAATTTCTCCCAAACCCTTGAAACGAGTAATCTCTGGCTTGCCTCTTAAATTATCTATCGCTTGTTTTTTTTCTGTTTCGCTGTAACAATAAATCGTTTCTTTTTTATCACGAACTCTAAAAAGTGGGGTTTCTAAAATATAAACATGACCATTGCGCACCAAATCTGGAAAAAACTGTAAGAAAAAAGTCATTATCAAAAGTCGAATATGCATACCATCTACATCGGCATCTGTTGCAATTACAATATTATTAAATCGCAAATGCTCCACTCCTTCTTCAATATTCAACGCATGCTGAAGTAAATTTAATTCTTCGTTTTCATAAACTATTTTTTTACTTAGTCCAAAACAATTTAATGGCTTACCTCGCAAGCTAAATACCGCTTGAGTTTCCACATTTCTAGATTTTGTAATAGAACCACTTGCACTATCTCCTTCTGTGATAAAAAGTGTACTTTCAAGTTTTTTAGTTTCTAGTTCTTCTTTATTTTTCCCAGAATATTCTTCGTTGTAATGATATCTACAATCACGCAATTTTTTATTATGAAGATTTGCCTTTTTAGCTCTTTCGTTAGCAATTTTTTTTATGCCACTCATTTCTTTCCTTTCCCTTTCGCTTTGTTCAATTCTTCTTTTTAATTGATCGGCAACTTCTGTATTTCGGTGTAAATAATTATCCAATTCCTTAGATAAAAAATCTTGAATAAAAGATTTTATCGAAGGTCCTTTATGATCCATATTAACTGAACCCAATTTTGTTTTTGTTTGGCTTTCAAAAACAGGCTCTACAACACGAATACTCAAAGCTGCCACAATACTTTGTCTAATGTCAGAAGTGTCATAATCTTTCTTATAAAAATCTCGAATTGTTTTTACAAAAGCTTCTCTAAATGCTTGCTGATGCGTTCCTCCTTGTGTGGTATGTTGTCCATTTACAAACGAATAAATATCTTCTCCATAATCATTATTATGTGTAAAAGCCAAATCTATATCTTCTGCTTTTAATGAAATAATCGGATAACGAATATCGTCAGGATTTGTTTTTCTTTCCAATAAATCCAATAATCCATTTTTCGAAACAAATTTTTCGCCATTAAAATAAATGTTCAATCCGGCATTTAAATAGCAATAATTCCAAATTTGATTTTTGATATATTCTTCTATAAATTTATATTTTTTAAAAACAGTATCATCAGGTGTAAAAATAATTTCAGTACCGTTTTCTTCGTTTGTATTAATTTCTTTATTTTCTTTTATTAAAATACCTTTTTCAAACGTAGCATTTTTCATTTTGCCTTCACGAAAACTACTCACACTAAAATAATTACTCAACGCATTTACGGCTTTAGTTCCTACTCCATTTAAGCCCACAGATTTTTGAAAAACTTTACTATCGTATTTTGCCCCAGTATTAATTTTGCTTACTACATCTACTACTTTTCCTAAAGGAATTCCTCGTCCATAATCTCTTATTTTCACTTCGCCTTCCTTGATGTCTATCGTTATTTTTTTACCAAAACCCATCATGTATTCGTCAATACAATTATCCATTACTTCTTTCAAAAGCACATAAATACCATCATCTAACGAACTGCCATCACCAAGTTTTCCGATATACATTCCAGGACGCAAACGAATATGCTCTCGCCAATCAAGCGATTTTATCGAACTCTCATCATAATTATTTATAGATTCACTCATGTTATTTCCTAGTTTAAAAATCAAATATACACTTTTCAAAAAGCCTATCTAAAATTGATTATCCACCAAACCTTAAAAAACAATTTTATCAATAATTCATTGGAGAATTTGTTCCCAAATGGAAAAAAAGTTTTGTAGGACGAACTTTTTCATTTTCTAAAAACAAATAATTCGTGTTGTCTTTTTTCAACATCGGCACATGATAGTTTTTCACTTTCTTCCACGATTTTGGTATATATTTTAAATCATGAAAGATTTTATTCTGAATAAAATTTCTCACATGCTCATCGTCAATTCCAACTTGCAAAAATGCTGCTTGATTAAAGTTCAAACTACTTTCTAGTTGAAAAAATAATGCACCAACGCTTACATTTCCTCTAATATTTTTTGAAAAATCTAAATATCCATTTGGGCTTTGATAAGAAGTTACAGCAACTTTTTTAGCATTTGCATCTTTATTGCTAGGCATAAATGCTAAAAAATGAAGCGCAAAACGCTGTTGTGAAAACCATGATTGATTACTTTGATAATTTTTTTCAAATCCAAGCGAAAAAGCACCAGTTCGGAATCTATCATACGTTTTAAAAATCAACGCATCATTTTCTGTTTGTAAAAAAAAATTTTTAAATCGGTAAATAAAAAAACCTGTGGTTTGTGATGTAGCATTATTATCACCATAATATTTTAAGCCATAAGAAATAAAATGATTGTTATTTGTAAAGTTGGAATGAGGCTGTATTAAAGCAATATTATTTTTAAGCTTTTCAACCTTTTTAGAAAATCCAAAGCCTAAATTTGTTGATAATTGTGTTTCTAAACTAGAATTATTATACCCAAAACAATTTCGATTATAAAAACAAAAAACACTATTTGACCATTGAAAATTTTTATAAACAGAAGCTATTGAAAAATTAAAACCTATTCTATTTACAGGCATTCCCCATTGAAGACTGATGCCAACCTTTGGATAAATTATTACTTTTTCTTGCGAAAAAATGTTGGAGTGAAATAACAATAAAAATATTAAGAGGTAGTGATTTTTCAAAATGACAATAAAAATATAAATTTACAGCAATGTTTTTAATTAATGAACCCAGCTGGAAGGCTATTTTATCATCAGAATTTGAAAAAACGTATTTCAAAAATATTTATACTTTTTTAGAAACAGAAAAAACAAATCAAAAAAATATTTTTCCTGCTCAAGAACATATTTTTAATGCTTTTGAATATTGTTCATTTGATAAAACATCTGTTTTAATTCTTGGTCAAGATCCTTATCATAATTTTGGACAAGCCAATGGTTTATCTTTTTCTGTTCCAAAAAACATAACCATTCCTCCGTCTTTAAAAAATATTTTCAATGAAATAAAAATGGATTTAAATATTGAAAATACTTCGGGCGATTTGTCTAATTGGGCGGAGCAAGGAGTACTTTTATTAAATGCAACTTTAACTGTAGAAGCTAACAAACCCAATAGTCATAGCAAAATTGGCTGGCAACATTTTACCGATGAAATAATTAATATTTTAAACGAGAAAAAAGAAAATTTTGTTTTCATCCTTTGGGGAAATTTTGCAATTGAAAAAAGCAAATTTATAAACGAAAAAAAACATTTAATATTATCCAGCCCTCACCCTTCGCCATTTTCAGCATATAAAGGTTTTTTAGGAAATCAACATTTTTCTAAGTGCAATGATTATTTAATTAAAAATGGCAAAAGCAAAATTGATTGGAACACTTTTTAAACTTATTTTTGTGTAATATTTTATGGAAATAATAAAATCATTTTTTGCTCGAATCTATTTTATTTATATCGCAATAGTTTTTTTAATAACTCTTTTGCCTGTGTCTTTGATTATAAAATTGATCTATATTTTTGTAAAAGAACCAAAACAATCAAAATATTTACATCGTCTTTGGCAACTTTGGTTGCCAAATTATATGCGTATTATTTTTTGTCCTGTAAAAATAAAAGGATTGGAACATTTTAAAGAAAATGAAAACTATGTTATTGTTGCAAATCACAATTCATTTATCGATGTTCCCGTTTCAAGTTCTGGCATTCCCTACATTACTAGAACTTTAGCAAAACAAGAACTGAATAACATTCCCATTTTTGGCATCGTTTACAGAGCTGGTTCTATTTTGGTAGATAGAAATAATAGACGCAGCAAAGCTGAGAGTTTTATAAAAATGGTGGAGGTTTTAAAAAAAGGATGGCATATTTGTCTTTATCCTGAAGGAACAAGAAATAATTCCAGCAAACCTTTAAATGAATTTCACGATGGCGCTTTTCAGCTTGCCATTAAAACTCAAAAAGAAATTATGCCAGCATTAATTTTTGGCACAAAAAATATTTTACACCCAACAAAAAAATTTTATGCTTTACCTCATAAAATTGAATTTCATTTTTTAGCACCAATTTCTTGTAAAGAAATTACAATGGAAGATGTGAAAAATTTTAATGCCGAAGTAAAACAACAAATGGAAAATTATTATTTACAACACGCTCATTTAATTTAAATTTTGAAATTAACAATATTAGGTTCAAACTCTGCTACACCTGCTTATGGACGACATCCAACGGCACAAGTTTTACAAATCGAGGAAGAATTATTTTTAATTGATTGTGGAGAAGGTACGCAAATGCGTATGCAAGAATTTGACATTAAACGAAGTAAAATAAATACTATTTTTATTAGTCATTTGCATGGCGATCATTATTTTGGATTAATTGGTTTTTTAAATAGTCTGTCGTTATTTGGCAGAGAAAACGAATTGCATATTTATGCTCCAAAAAAAATTGAAGAAATCATCAAAATACAATTGGATTATGAATTAAGTTTTCCTATTCGTTATCATTATTTAATAGAAAATGAAAGTCAAGTTTTAATAGATAATGATGTTTTAAAAATTGAATCATTTCCTGTTTCACACTCCATTCCTACGCATGGTTTTTTGTTTATTGAAAAAGAAAAACGTCGAAAATTAATGATGGATAAAGTAAACGAATATGAAATTCCAAAATACTTTAGACGAAATTTGAGCAAAGGCGAAAACTATATAAAACCAAATGGCGAAATTGTAAATAACGAAGATGTTACAATGGCAGGACTACCTCAAAAAAAATATGCATACTGTGCCGACACCAAATATGATGAAACAATTGTAGCTAAAATAAAAGACTGCAATGTTATTTATCACGAAACTACATATTTAGATAAACACCAAGAAAAAGCAACAGCACGATTTCATTCCACCACTTTTGAAGCTGCAAAAATTGCAAAATTATGTAACGCAAAAAAATTGATTATAGGTCATTTTTCTTCTAGATATAAAGAACTAGACCAATTTTTGATTGAAGCAAAAACTGTATTTGAAAACACCGTTTTAGGAATCGAGGGAAGTGTTTTTGAAATAGAATAATCTTATTTGCAAATTACAATCTTGTAGTAACTTTTTTTATCATTTTTTCTTTCCAATCACCAAATGTGTTTTGTAAAATTTGTTGACGAGCTTCGCCCACCAACCATAAATAAAAACTTAAATTATGAATACTAGCAATTTGAAGAGCCAAATATTCTTTCGCTGCAAATAAATGTCTTAAATACGCTTTTGAATACGTTCTACTGTAAAATGATGTAGAATTTTCATCAATTATACTAAAATCATCAGCCCATTTTTTATTCTTCATATTTATGATGCCTTCCGAAGTAAATAACATTCCATTTCGTCCGTTTCGAGTTGGCATCACACAATCAAACATGTCAATTCCAAGTGCTATATTCTCAAGTAAATTTGCTGGAGTGCCTACGCCCATTAAATATCGAGGTTTATCTTCTGGTAAAATATTACACACCAATTCGCTCATTTCATACATTTCTTCGTTTGGTTCACCTACACTTAATCCACCAATTGCATTTCCAAATGCATTTTTGCTTGCAATGTATTCGGCACTTTCTTTTCGCAAATCTTTATAGGTACTTCCTTGTACGATAGGAAATAAAGCTTGTTCAAAACCATATTTTGGTTGAGTTTTTTCCATTTGAGCAATGCATCTATCCAACCAACGATGTGTAATGTGCATACTATTTCGAGCATAATTTTTTTCGCAAGGATAAGGTGTACATTCATCAAAAGCCATGATGATATCGGCACCAATTGAGCGTTGAATATCGATGGCATTTTCTGGCGAAAAAAATAATTTACTGCCATCAATATGACTACGAAATGTAACACCCTCCTCTTTTATTTTTCTATTTTCAGAAAGTGAAAAAACCTGATATCCTCCGCTATCTGTTAAAATAGGTTTTTGCCAATTCATAAATTGGTGAAGCCCACCAGCTTTTTCCATAATTTCCATTCCAGGTCTTAGATACAAATGATAGGTATTTCCTAAAATTATTTGTGCTTTTACTTGTTCATGCAATTGTTCTTGAAATACGCCTTTTACACTTGCCACGGTACCCACAGGCATAAAAATGGGCGTTTCTATATCGCCATGAGGTGTTTTCAACACACCTGCTCTTGCTTTTGTTTTAATATCTTTATGTTGTAGTTGGAATTCCATAATCTTCATCTTACTTTTGAGCCGTGAATGAATTTATTCAAGTTTCAATTTTTAGCAGTCTTGTAATTTTTTTTTTAGTTCAAGTCTATTATTATATTTTTTATTTTATTCGACTGGCTAGATATAAAATTCCAACTACCGAAAATCTTTCCACACAAACGCCTGTTTCTATAATTATTTGTGCTTTTAACGAATTTGCAAACTTACAGAAAAATTTACATTTAATTTTAGATCAAGATTATTATAACAATGGTAAAAAAAATTTTGAAGTTGTAGTTGTTAATGATAATTCTACCGATGAAAGCGATTATTTTTTAAATGACTTAAAACAACGTTTCTCTAATTTAAGCGTAATTCATTTAACGCAAGAATCGCTACAAATAAAAGGCAAAAAATTTCCTTTATCAATGGGCATTAAAAGTGCACATTTTGAACATTTGTTATTGACCGATGCGGATTGTGTCCCAAGTTCGAATCAATGGTTGAAAATTACTGCAAATCATTTTTCTAATACAAAAAAAATTGTTTTGGGTTTTAGTCCATTTATAAAACAAAAAGGTTTTTTAAATAAAACCATTCGATTTGAAACTTGTTATTCTGCACTACAATATTTTTCGTTTGCCCTTGCCAAAAATCCATATATGGGTGTGGGTAGAAATTTGGCTTATGTAAAAGAATTGTTCAATAAAAATAAAGGTTTTTCGGCTCATCATCATATTCTATCTGGCGATGATGATTTATTTATAAATGCAATTGCCACAAAAGAAAATACTGCTGTTTGCATTCATCCCGACGCATTTGTTTATAGCGAAGCAAAAAATAATATTGCAAAATGGAATTTGCAAAAGAAAAGACACTTGAGTACAGGAAAGTATTATAAAACCAAACACAAAATTAGTTTGGGCTTGTCTGCATTTAGCCATTTCTTTTTTTGGGCATTTTTCATTACTGCACTTTTTACAAAATTTTGGTTTATTGCATGTGCAATATTTGTGTTTCGTTGGCTGTTTTTATGGTTAATAATGAATAAAGTTTTAAAACTTTTCAAAGAAGAAGACTTATTAAATTTGGTATGGTTTTTTGATTTTTGGTATTTGTGGTATCACCTAAAAAACATTCCTAATATTTTTTTCAAAACAAGCAATCGATGGAAATAATAGAAAAATATTTTTCGGATTTTAATGCAAAACAGCTTGAACAATTTTCAGCTTTAAAAGATTTATACACTGAATGGAACGAAAAAATCAATGTCATTTCACGAAAAGATATTGAAAGTTTATACTTAAAACATGTGCTTCATTCATTAAGT
>JAGNRR010000062.1:7426-10046 GCA_017988595.1 Chitinophagaceae bacterium | reverse complement strand
CTGCATCACCTCGCCTACACTGCACATATAATAAGAGGCAAGCCATTCCCAAAATGTAAATTGATATTCAAACACAATTGGGTTTTTATCTAAAATGGCCAAAATGGGTTTTACAGCATACAATTCTGGTTTTTTGTCGTGGATATGCCTCACCAAACCGCTATATTTTTTGCCTCGTCCAAAACCAATTTCGACACGTTTGCCAATTTCCATTTCTGCTTGAAACTCCAAAGGCACGCCATAGGTAAAATAATTTGGAATAGCTAACGGCAATATGATATCGACATACATGGGTGTAAAGTTAATGGAAAAAAATGTTATTTTGTTTTGGTGTTATTTTGTTTTGTTGTTTGCGTGTTTTATTGTTTACGGGTTTGCGTGTTTGAGTGTTTGCGTATTTTGTTGTTAATCTTTATTTGAAGAAATAAAAAAATAACGTCATTGCGAACGTAGTGAAGCAATCTAAAAAAATAGTACTTGTTATATTTTTTTGAATTATAATAAGCTTCTTGAATTTTCAAAAAAGAAATACATTGCTAAAAAATTAAACTAGATTATATTAAGTAATTTTGCCTTTTTAATTTCTATGCCACATAACTTATTAGAGAATCTTCGAGAAAATCATTATATCCACAAAAGTGCATGGTTGCGTGCAGCGGTTTTGGGGGCAAATGATGGCATATTATCTACTGCTAGTATTTCAATTGGTGTCGCAGCGGCTAGCGATATCAGAAATCCAATTGTCTTAGCATCACTTGCAGGTTTGGTGGCAGGTGCGTTGTCCATGGCAGCAGGGGAGTATGTTTCAGTAAGTTCGCAAACCGATTTGGAACAAGCCGATTTGGATAGAGAAAAAATGGAGCTGGAAACACAACCTGAAATTGAAGAAGCCGAATTGGCAAGAATTTATAAAATTAGAGGCTTGAGTGAAGAAACAGCGAAACAAGTTGCCAAGGAATTGTCTGCTTTTAATGCCCTTGAAGCACATGCACGAGACGAACTGGGTATTTATGATATGACAAAAGCAAAACCACTTCAAGCGGCTTTGGCTTCAGGTGTTGCATTTATTTTTGGAGGAATTATGCCTTTGTTAGTTTCTCTTTTTATGCCTTTAAAAAACATGATATTTTATCAATATGGTTTTGCCATTTTGTTTTTAATTATTCTGGGTTCGGTATCTGCAAAAATAGGTGGGGCAAAGGTGTTTAAAGCCATATTGCGAGTTACGTTTTGGGGTACCATTGCCATGCTTTTATCTGCTTTAGTTGGCTATTTGTTTGGTGTAAATATGGCTTAAATTTTTTAAAAAAATTAGTTCATTTTTTGCTTCAAAGCAAAATCATAAACATCATTTACATTGTTTTCTCGACAAAAATTAAGGCATGATTGCATTAAATGTTGACTATGGATTTTTAATTTTTCTAGATCGGTTTTCTCTAAAGTGGCTGTTTCTATAGTTGGCAAAAATACACATCGGCTTTGCCCAGGTGAAAAAGACAGTAATGATGTAGGCGATAATCTTTTACTGGCATCTAAAAAAAGAACAGGCAAAATTGGTTTTTTATTTGCAATGGCTAATGCAAATGCACCATCATGAAAAGGCAATAAATTTTGCTGTGGTATATCGGGAAAAGTGCCTTCGGGAAAGATTAAAATATTGATTTTTTCTTTAAGAGCATCATTCATTTTTATAAAACTCAATGCTTTTTTTCGAATCGAACTTCTATCGACAGAAATGACTACATTTTTATAAATAAATCCAAAAAAAGGGACTTTTTCGATTTCTATTTTACCTAAAGATTTTACAATTTTTGGTATGCAAGTATACAAAATGCTAGCATCCAAAAAACTGCTGTGATTGGGTATGATAATAAAATTTTGATCTTTAAAATTTATTTTATTAGCAAAGAAAACTTTGGGAATAATACCGCATAAATAAAACCATGAATTTGCTATCGTTTTTAATAAATAAAAGAAATAAACAGATGATTTTTTTAATTTTAAAATAGCAATAAACTGTGCAATAAAAAATGAAATAATAATGATTATTGAGAAAACAATAAATACATAAATGCTGTAAATGCCTTTTAATATTTTAATTAAAAAATGCAAAATGATTAAGGATGTTGTTTTAAAATTTTAAAAGATTCAATCATGTCAACAGTTTGTTGAATGCCAGTTTGCAGGTTTTTGATGCTCAATTTTTTTTCTGCTAATTCTGTTTCGCCGATGATACATACAAAAGGAATATTTTTTTTATCAGCATATTTAAATTGTTTATCAAGTTTTAATTCATCAGGAAAAAATAAACATGAAATATGTTCTTGTCTTAATTTTTTTAAAATTTCTTGTTGAAAAGACCAATATTTTTTTCCATTGTTAATCATCAACAAAGTGGTTCCTTGTAATTTGTTTTTTGGAAACAACTCTTTTTCTTCCATAACATCAAAAATCCTATCGATACCAAATGAAATGCCCACTCCCGAAATATCTTTTACGCCAAAAAGTTCGGTAAGTTTATCATATCTGCCACCGCCACCAATGCTTCCCATGGAAATATTCAGGGGTTTAACTTCAAAAATACAACTGGTGTAATAATCCAAACCTTTTGCCAAACTTA
>JAGNRR010000062.1:0-7416 GCA_017988595.1 Chitinophagaceae bacterium | reverse complement strand
TCTTTTAACTGCTCAATTGCCTTTGAAGCTTCATTGTTTTCTGCAAAAAATAAGTGTAATTTTTCTAAAATTTCATTGTTTGAAAATGATGAATAATCCCAACTTAAAAAAGTAGAAATTTTTTCAATTGCCTCATCGGAATATTGTAATTGTTGCAAAATGGTTTTCATTTTTTCAAAACCAATTTTATCCAATTTATCAATTAAGGTACTTAATTCTATAAGATTATTTTCTTTGCCAGAAACTTGAGCCAAAGCCAAAAGCAATAATCGATGGTTAACACAAATGGCAACTTCAATATTTAATTTTTCAAAAACAGCAGCATAAATTTGAAGCAATTCTATTTCATTTAATATTGAATTACTGCCAACAACATCGGCATCGCATTGCGTAAATTCTCGGTATCTGCCACGTTGAGGTCTATCGGCACGCCACACATTTTGAATTTGAAAACGCTTAAAAGGCATTGACAATTGTTGATGATTCATGGCTACATAGCGAGCAAAAGGAATCGTTAAATCATATTTCAATGCTCTTTCGGTGATGTTGATATTATTTTTTCCATTCAAAATATCATCAAAAGCAGTAATCGTTTTTTCTTTTTTATCAGCGTTATCTAAACCATTATTTAAAATTTTAAAAATGAGTTTGTCGCCCTCATCCCCATATTTACCCATCAACGTTGTTAGGTTTTCAAATGCTGGTGTTTCCAAAGGTAAATAACCATGCAATTCAAAAATTGTTTTAATGGTTTCTAAAATATAATTTCGTTTTGCAACAATTTCTGGACCAAAATCTCGAGTGCCTTGGGGTAAAGAAGGTTTCATCTGGCAAATGTACTTCGATTGTGTAAATTATTCAGCTTTGGTTACTAAAATAAATCCTATATTTACGCCTTATATTTTATAAATGAAAAACATTTTTTTAATCACAATTTTTAGTTTCTTCACTGCTCAATTATTTGCGCAAACGGGAGCTGTAAAAGGATTTTCGTATGATAATAGCAATGGCGAACCAATGAGTTTTGTAACAATAGGAATTAAAGAAGCCAAAGTAGGTGCTAAAACAGACAATGCTGGATTTTTTAATATTCCAAAAATTCCTGTTGGAAAATACACGTTGGTAGCATCGGTTCTTGGATTTAAAAGTATAGAAATTCCTATTGAAATTAAAGCAGGCGAAGTGTTGAGCCAAAATGTATATTTAGAAAAAGTAACCACTCAAATAAAACAAGTTACCATTTCATCTGCAAGAACAGAAAAAAAATATGAAACCAAAGTGGGAACAAATCGAATTACACCCAAAGAAATGAAAATATTGCCAAGCATTGGAGGAGAACCCGATATTGCACAGTTTTTGCAAGTGATGCCTGGTGTAATTTCTACAGGCGATCAAGGTGGACAATTATACATTAGAGGTGGTTCGCCAATTCAAAATAAAATATTATTGGATGGGATGACTATTTATAATCCATTTCACTCAATTGGTTTATATTCTGTTTTTGAAACTGAAACCATTAGAAGTGCTGATGTGATGAGTGGCGGATTTGGCGTAGAATACGGCGATAGAACATCTGCAATTGTAAATGTGACAACAAAAGATGGCAATAAGAAAAATTTTAGTGGTCGAATTGCAATAAATCCAATTTTGGCAAAAACATTTTTGGAAGGACCAATTGTAAGACAAAAAACAAAAGATGGAGGTTCTTCATCTTTTTTGCTATCCATGAAACATTCGTTTTTAAAACAAAGTTCAACGGCACTTTATGGCGGTTTGGGCGAACCTTATAAAACAAAATTACCGTATACATTTACCGATGTTTATGGTAAAATAAATATGACAGCAGGAAGCGGAAGTAAATTAAATATTTTTGGATTTAATTTTAATGATAGAGTAAATTTTACAAATGTTTCGGATTTAAAATGGTCATCTTATGGATTAGGAACAAATTTTGTACTTTCACCAGAAGGTTCAAGTTCATTAATAGCAGGTGGTGTTAGTTATTCAAGTTATAAAATTGGACTAGAAGAAGCCGATGCACAACCCAGAACAAGCGAGATAAATGGTTTTGATGCAAATTTAGCTGTTACTTCATATCTTAAAGATAATAGTGAAATAAAATATGGTTTGGAGTTTGTAGGATTTAAAACTTCTTATCAATTTTATAATTTTATTGGATTAAAATTACTTCAAGATGATTATACAACACAACTTGGTGCTTTTGTAAAATTCAAAAAAAACATAAACGATAAATTAATTCTTGAACCAGGATTGCGTTTTCAATATTATGCATCATTACCTGTTATGCGTGTTGAACCTCGGTTAGCATTAAAGTATAATGTTTCTGAAAATATAAGATTTAAAGGTGCAACAGGTTTGTATTCTCAAAATTTAATTTCGTCAAAATCGGATAGAGATATTGTGAATTTTTTTACTGGATTTTTGACAGCACCCGATTATCAAATTGCTGATAAACAAGGATTGAATGCAAAAAATAATATTCAAAAAGCATATCATATTATTGGAGGAATAGAAATTGATATTAATAAACTAGAATTGACTGTTGAACCTTGGTATAAAGGGTTTACACAATTAATAAATATTAATAGATACAAACTTTTTCCAGAAGAATCTGATTACTTAACAGAAACAGGAAAAGCTTATGGCTGTGATTTTACAGCAAAATATACACTACAACGATTTTATTTTTGGGGTGTATATTCTTATGGATATGTTGACAGATTTGATGGCGAACAAAACTACCCAACACCGTTTGATAGAAGACATAATATAAATTTATTAAGCTCATATACTTTCGGTAAAAAAGCAGATTTTGAAGTTTCGGCAAGATTTAATTATGGTTCAGGATTTCCGTTTACATTAACGCAAGCGTTTTATGAAAAAAATAATTTTCCACAAGGTATCGGCTCTAATTATTTGACACAGAATGGAAATATTGATGTGCTTTATGATTCTAAAATAAATGCAGGAAGGCTTTCGGATTATCACAGAATAGATTTGTCTGCGAAAAAAAGAGTAGAGTTTAAAAATAAAACCAATATGGAAGTTACTGCAAGTGTTACAAACGCTTACAATAGACAAAATATTTTTTATATCGATAGAATAAAAAATACAAGAGTGTATCAATTGCCAATTTTTCCTAGTTTAGGAATTAATTGGTCATTTTAATTCATAAAAAAATAAATTTATTAAATAAAAAAAGAAAAGAAGTTTTGAAAAAAATCACACTAACCATCATTTTATTTTTTGCAATTATAACATTAAGTAACGCACAATTTTCGCTTTCACAAGAAGAAGACCATAAATTTTTAAGAGAAGCTATAAGAGAATATGATATGGCTCATTTTATGAAAAGCAACACTTTGCTTGAATCCTATTTTGAAAAAAGAAAAAAAGATCGAAAAAATGAAATTTATTTTCAAACTGCAATGCTATATAAACAATTAAACAACTTGCGTTTGAATCAAAAAAATGCAATTGAAAATATGGAATTGTTTTTGGCAAAAACGCCATACACTGCTCAGCAAAATTTAGGAAATTTTTTGTTTGCCAAATATTTGTTTCAAAATGAAATGTTTGCAAAAGCAATTCAATATTACGAAAAATCATCAATAGATTATTTAAGTAATGATGAAATTGCACAGCGAAATTTTGAATTGGCTTATTGTTATTTGATTAATAAAGAAATCCAAAAAGTAAACCCACTTTTAAATACAGTAAAAAATATCAACGGCGAATATTTTCAACCAGGAAATTATTACCATGGAATTATAACTTATTATCAAGGAAATTATAATGATGCCTTGAGCAGTTTTAAAGCCATTGAGCAAAACTCCATTTACAAAAATATTGTTCCTTTTTACCTAGCTGAAATAAATTATTTTAAAGGCGATAAAAAAGAAGCTATGGCAATGGCAAAAAAATATGTTTCGAATGAAAAAAATGATTTGAGCCGCAAAGAATGGAATTTATTATTGGCTCAATTATACGTTGAAAATAACAACTTTGACGATGCTGAAAAACAATTTAAACAATATGTGTTAAAAACAAATTATCCCAAAGACGAAGATTATTTATTGCTAGGCTATTTGCAATTTCAAAATGGTGATATTGAAAATGCAATTAGAAATTTAGAAAAAATTAAAGAAAGAGAAGGGCAGGCTTATCAAGAAGCAAATTATATTCTTGCAAACAGCTATTTGAAAAATGGTGAAAAAGAAAATGCATTAAAAAAAATGCAACTAATCGATGCCAATAAATTAGATAATACTAAAAAAGAACAATTGCTTTATAATATTGCAAAACTCAATTATGAAATTGGGGAAGAAAAGGATATAAACAAGTTATTTGTTGATTATTTGAAAGGTTTTCCGCAAGGAAAATATAAGAATGATATCAATGAAATGCTAGCTATTTATAATTTAAAAAATAAAAATTTTGAAGAAGCGAATAAAGCAATGCAACAAATTTATCCAAAAAGTATTGAATTAAAATCCATTTATCAAAAAGCAAATTATGCAAGAGGAATCCAGCTTTTGATTGACGAAAACTATTCGCCAGCGTTGAATTCTTTTAATGAAAGTTTAAAAGAAAATGTAGATGAAAACATTGCTGGTCTTTGTCAATTTTGGAAAGCGGAATGTAATTATCGTTTGGGAAATTATAACGAAACGGTGAATAATATCAATCAATTTTTAAACAAACCGGGCGCAGGAAATGGCAATGCAATTCAAGCCAATGCCAATCTTTCTAAAACTTATGCTCATTTACATTTGAATCAAAAAAATGAAATGAAAAGTGCATATCAAAATTATATGAATGATTCTACAAGTTTGGAAATGACGGAATCGCAAGTGATAATGCAATTAGATTCGTTGAAGCCAAATTTTGTGCCAAGTCATGTGCCTTTTGTGGAACCAAAAATGAAAACGATGGTTTATAACATGTCGGAACCAGAGCTTCAATTTGAATATCAAGCAGCACCGTTGAAACCATTGCCATTAAATATTGAACATGTTCAACAAAGCAACATGAATTTTGTAAAAGCAGGAATAGGAAATTATACTTCAAATTTATTAGGTGTTAGTTACACTTTCGAAAACTCATTATCGAGCCCAATTTATTTAGAAATAAATCATCGTGCTTCAAAAAATAGAGATGCTGTACAACAACGAATTGATCAAAATTTAGTTTTAAAAAATAGTCTAGATTTTAGAGATTATACACTAAATGGCAAACTTGAAATTGACCGAGATGTTTTTTATAATACGCCAAATCAAAAAGAAAATTTATCAAATCGAATTCGATATATAAATCCTAGAATAGGCGTTGAAATTTTCCCTAAAAATGAAAAAGAGAATGTTTGGAAAAAAAATGCTTATGTGGAGCTTGGCATTTTTGGAAATAATACATCGGGTAAAGAATTAAATTTTAAATTAAAAGAAAATTTTTCAAAAAAACTTAACGAAGAGCAAACTTTTTCGGTAGGAAGTGTATTGGATGTAAATTCATTTTCATCTACTGCTATAGATAATTTAGATGATAATAAAACGGGTAGCAGTATTTTATTATTTACACCAAAATGGCAACTTAGAAAACAAGATTATGAAGTAGAAATTGGCTTATATCCTGCAATTGGACAGAAATTTTATTTACTTCCAAATCTATCATTTAGCAAAAAAATAGATGCACTTTATTCTACTTTTAAAGCTTCAATGGAAAGCAATGTAGATTTAAACAATTATAAATCTTTGGCTACATTAAATCCTTATATGAGCAATATTTTTCAAAGTTGCCAAAGCAGAAATCATCGCTATATATTATCAATGTTTGGAAGCCCCAAGAAAAATATAAATTATTTGGTAAAAACAGGAATTGGCAGAACTACAAATTTGTTGACCATAGATAATTTAATTGTAAATCCTTACCAACGTTTTAATATTGATTATTTAAAAACAGCAACACTTTTTATTTTGAATTTACAAGTCGATTATCAATTAAATTTTGAAACATTAATAGGCGCAAATGTTCAATATGAACCAGTTATTAGCCATTCAGAAGATGCAAATGCTAATTTTTTAGGTCATTATTTACCTCTAAAAACAACCATTTATGGAAAATATAATTATAACCAAAAGTTGTTTTTAGAAGCACAAGTATTTGCTAATAGTAAAACGAAAACAAGAGTTTTTAATAATATTAACCAAATAGAAGAAATAAAAATGAATGGAGTTATAGATGCAAATCTAAAAGCAAACTATCCATTACATAAAAATTGGATTTTATTTGGTGAGGCAAATAATATTTTTGGCAATAAATATAGCCGCTGGTATGGTTTTCCAAGTTTTGGAACAAACTTTATTTTAGGTGCTTATTATCAATTTAGCCATTTAAAAAAAGCGAATACTAAGAATTAATATATTAAGTAAAAATAAAAACATAGCTTTGCAACCTATTTAATCGAAGAAATATTATGGATGTTGTAAATTATATTGGACCTTTTTTGTTGAAAAATAAATATTGTTCTATGGCAAGTTTAGGAACTTTTAACTTGCAAAAAAAATCAGCTCAATTACAAGATGGCACTTTGTCTGCACCAAAATATGTATTGACATATCAGCAAGTGGGAAGCATTGATGATTCTTTTGCAACCTATATTGCCAATATAGAAAATGTAAGTATAGCAAAAGCTTCAAACGAAATTTCTTTTTTTGGCAAAGCTGTAAAAGATGATTTGAAACGAGGAATGAAAGTGGATTTGAATAATCTTGGCTCTTTGACCATGCAAAATGATCAAATTTCATTTCAACAATCTCCAGATTTAAATTTAGAATTTCAAGATTTAGAATTGCCAGTACCACATTTTGAAAATTTAGCAAAAAATGAAACAGAAATACCAAATACGTTTTTTACAGAGCAGAACAAAGTAGATTATGTAGCGCCAGAACAACAAATTTCTAAAGTAAGAAGTAAAAGTGCTATGTTGAAATATATTTTAGTTACACTAGGATTATTAGCATTAGGTGTAATTGGCTTTTTTGGATTTCAATATTATCAGCAAAATAAAGCTACTTTATTGCCTAATAACGAATCTGTAAAAGAAGAAGTTGTAGTTGCCGATGTAGATTCTAGTTTTAATAATAATGAAGCCTTGGAAAATGATTCATTAACTAAACCAACAACAGATACTTCGGTAGTAAATCCAACCACTCCAAAAGCTGCAACAGCACCTTTAGCTCCTGGAGAATATCGAATTGCAGTAAAATCTTATGTGGATAAAGCGGCAGCTGATAAAAAATCAACGCAGCTAAATTCATTTAATAATAAAACAGAAGTAGTGACAAATGGTAATGAGTTTTTATTGGTTGTAAGAGCTACAAGTGCTTCGGGCGATAC
>JAGNRR010000061.1 GCA_017988595.1 Chitinophagaceae bacterium | reverse complement strand
ATTAAGCGACGATGAATATTTAATTATCGAGGCTTTAGAGCAAATAAAGTAAGTTTTTATATTTAATTAAATATCAATTCTAAAAATCCTTTTTCGTTAAACAATCTTGGCTTATTTTTGTTTCTCTTATTTGAATAAAAAATGATTCAACTTATAATATCTTTTTCTGAAATTCTTGATAAATTGATTTTAATATCAATAATTTTAGGAGGTTCTTTGGGTATTGCCATGTATAGCACTTGGGCAGAACGCAAAGTAGCCGCCATTATGCAAGATCGTCGTGGTCCAAATCGTGCTGGACCTTTTGGACTTTTTCAGCCACTTGCCGATGGCTTAAAATTGTTTATGAAAGAGGAAATTATTCCAAATCTTTCCAATAAATTTTTATTTGTTCTTGGACCAAGTTTGGCCATGTTGATGGCATTAATGTCTAGTGCTATTATTCCTTGGGGTCCCGATATGCCAAATTTTTCGTTACAAGTTGCCGATATTAATATTGGCGTACTTTTTATTTTTGGCGTGGTAAGTTTAGGCGTGTATGGAATAATGATTGGCGGTTGGGCTTCGAACAATAAATTTTCGTTGCTATCAAGTTTAAGAGCTGCTTCGCAATCTATTTCTTATGAATTGCCCATGGGCATTTGTTTAATTGCTTTATTGATGATGACTGGAAATTTAAGTTTAAAAACAATTGTAGAACAGCAACATGGTTTTTGGGAAAATGGCTGGTTTACTTGGAATTTTTTCAAACAACCTCTTGGTTTTATTATCTTTTTAGTTTGTTCATTTGCCGAACTTAATCGTGCGCCTTTTGACATGGCCGAATGCGAAAGTGAATTAAATGGTGGTTATCATACTGAATACAGCAGTATGAAATTGGGTTTTTATCTTTTTGCCGAATACATTAATATGTTTATTAGCGGCGTCATTTTAAGCACCTTATTTTTTGGAGGTTATAATTATCCAGGAATGGATGCTGTGGCTGAACTTAGTTGGATGTCGCCAATATTATTTTCCATAATAGGCGTTTTAGTTTTATTGACAAAAGCCATGGGATTTGTATTGTTTTTCATGTTTATACGTTGGACACTTCCACGATTTAGATATGATCAATTGATGAATTTGGGTTGGAAAAGTTTAATCCCATTATCTTTGTTGAACTTAATAATAACAGGAGCCGTAATACTTTGGTTTTTTAATAAATAAAAAATATGTCACAATTTACGATAACATCGAGAGCAAAAGAAGTGGACAGAAGTCCAATGACATTTAGCGAAAGAATTTATATTCCTTCAATTTTAAAAGGATTAAGAATTACTTTAGGCCATATTTTCAAGAAAAAAGTAACCGTAAATTATCCTGAAGTAAAACGCCCTTTTAGTTCCACATTTAGAGGATTGCACATTTTAAACCGCGATGAAGAAGGACGTGAAAAATGCACTGCATGCGGATTGTGTGCGCTTTCTTGCCCAGCCGAAGCCATCACCATGGACGCTGCCGAAAGAAAACAAGGCGAAGAACATTTGTATAAAGAAGAAAAATATGCTGCTAAATATGAAATCAATATGTTGCGTTGCATTTTTTGCGGTTTGTGCGAAGAAGCTTGTCCTAAAGATGCTATATATTTAACACAAACTTTTGCTCCTGCAAATTATAAACGTGAAGGTTTTATTTATGGCAAAAATGATTTATTAATTCCTCATCCAAAAGAAAACCAAAACTAAAATTTACTAAGAAATGAGTTTACAAGAAATCGTTTTTATTGTTTTATCTATTTTGACATTAGGTTGTGCTGCTGGAGTAATATTGAGCAGAAATCCTATAAACTCTGTATTGTTTTTAATACTTACTTTTTTTACGATTAGTGCGCATTATTTAATGTTGAACGCACAATTTTTGGCCATCGTAAATATTATAGTTTATGCTGGTGCCATCATGGTGTTGTTTTTGTTTGTTATCATGCTGATGAATTTGAACAGCGACACCGAACCTCAAAAAAGTTTACTCATTCAATTTGCAGGCGTGCTTTCTGGAGGTGCATTATTTTTGGTTATCATAGCAGCGTTTAAATCTAGTGTTTTGGAAGTAAAAAGCACCACACTTGAACTGAGCAATATTGGCTTAATTGAAGTATTGGGCAAAAAACTCTTCACCGAATTTGTATTTCCTTTCGAAATTTCGAGTGTCTTATTTCTTAGTGCCATGATTGGTGCTGTTATGCTTGGCAAAAAAGACGATGCCATGATGACAATTGAGGAATAGAAATATTATGGGTTTGTGAAGATTAAAATCATGGATTAAATTTTATTGTTTATTTTTAAACTTATTGATTTAAGCACTTTAATGAAATGAATTAACCTAAATAAAAAATGAATAATCAAAATCTAATATGCGAATTTTTAGGATGCAAGGAGAATATTAGCATTCCAAATCGACATGGAATTTCTAATTTGTGTGACTATCATGCAAACGGTGGCGCACTTCGAAGCGGTGAAACTTTTAGGCAATATCAAATTATTGAGGATGATTTTATTAATTTCATTAGAGTTGTGCCACTAGTTAAAGATCATTTTAAAGTATTCTCACCCATACTCCGAGATATTATAATTAGAACATGTGTTCAAATAGAATTATTTTTTAAAGAATGGAGTAAAAAATATTGTACTGATTGGAAGCAAAACAACTTGCTCCTTGATAAATTTAATAAAAATGAAAAAGGAGTTAGAAACTGGACTTTTGGTGATTACTTTATTTTTAAAGAAGAATTTAATGATATTCATCCAGTAGAAGTGATGCCATTAGGAGATCAAATAATGCCATTTAGTACATGGGAATCTGAAAAAAAACCTCCCCTTTGGTGGAACGTCTATAATGAAATAAAACATGGTAGTGATGGTAGAAGCAATAAATGCAATTTGCATATAGCACTAGAAGCTTTAGCTGCATTATATTTAATGCTTTTTAAGAATGAAGAATCTAATCAGCATTTGAAAAAATTTGTTTCAAATAATCTTAGGGTAGTAGGACTTGGTAAACTTAAATCTGAGTCATTAGGTTATACTACACCAATTGATTCGAAACAATACCTTTTCAGAATTGTAAATACTGGTTCACAAACAGAACATTCAATAGTGGAAGATTTTGAATATTACAAATCAAATATTAGATAAAACGTAAGCAAACATTTGTCTTTTCGGGGTCTCCTGCAAGTGACCCCGAAAATTAATAGTAAAGAAATTTTAAATTTTTATCCAATACCTTCTATCCTTACAAACCTTAACTATAAAAAAAAATTACTCAATAATCAAATCTGCTAGTATCAACTCCGATTCGCCACCATCGGCATCGGTTACAAGAATGATTTCAAAACTCGTTTCGCTATTTTTTTTATTCACCAACAACGATTCTATTTTTATTTCTTTTTGAACGCCATTTTCTAAAACAGGACAATTATCAACAAGTTGCGAAGCGGTATTATAAACACCCACAAAACTACCCAGCACTTTTCCATCGTCAATCCAATTCGACGTAGCTTCTACTGTTGCCGAAAAAAATAGGTCATTATCGTTTCCGTCAAAAGTTGCAGCCCCCGAAAACGAAATTTGATGTTGTTGAATTTTTCCTAAATCAATAGATGTTGTTTCAAAAACAAGATTGCTAGTTTCTTTTTTTATAAATGAAAAAAAATGCGGAAGCGCAATTCTAATAATGACATTATTTCCACGGTTAAACAAAAAAAGCTTGTTGCCCAAACAAGCCGCAGCTTCAATATTAAAATCGGCATTATCAAGCTTTGCTTTTTCTTTTAGTTGATTGTAAAAATGGCTAATATCAAGGTTTTCAACATGGTGTTGTTGCTTGATATCAATAGTAAATAATACATTTCTATTTTCGTTTGAGCCTGAACCAAAAATTAAAATTTTTTGTTCTTTTTCGGCAAAACAGATGGCTTCAACATCTTTTTTTTCTTTTTTTGGAATTCTAAAAACGCCAATAGTGGATACCAAATTTATTTTTTCTTTAATTGAAAAATCGGTTTCATTTAAAATAAATAAATGCAGACTATCATCGCCAATGACATAAAATTGATGATTGATTTTTTCGATTCCAGAAGCAGAAGGAATTTCTGATAGAAAAATTCTAGAATTAATTTTACAATGCATTACAGACAAAAATTATTCCGCCATTATTTCCATAATCACTGTAGCAATATCTTCGGCATTTGGTTTTGAAAAATAATCGCCATCTGTGCCATAAGCTGGTCTGTGGGCTTTAGCCGTAATGGTTCTTGGCCCAGTGTCTAGCCAGCGATATCCACCTTGGATTTCCATCACTTGCTGAAACATATATGCCGCTGCACCACCTGGCACATCTTCGTCTACAAAAACTATTCGATTGGTTTTTTGCAATTCTTTTACGATTGTATGATTGATGTCGAAAGGCAACAAGGTTTGTACATCAATGACTTGACAGCTAATTCCTTTTGGTGAAAGATATTCATCAATAGCATTTTCGATAATTCGAAGTGTGGAGCCATAAGAAACAATAGTGATGTCATCGCCTTGTCTGATAATTTCGGGAATGCCTAATGGCACCGTAAAATCGAATAAATTATCGGGCACATTTTCTTTTAGTCTGTAGCCATTTAAACATTCTACAACCAAAGCAGGCTCATCGCATTTCATCAATAAATTATACATGCCTGCTGCTTGAACCATATTTCGTGGCACACAAACGTGCATGCCTCTCAACGAATTTAATATCATGCCCATTGGTGAACCGCTATGCCAAATTCCTTCTAATCGATGTCCGCGTGTGCGAATAATCAAGGGGCATTTTTGTCCGCCTTTTGTTCGATATTGAAGTGTAGAAACATCGTCGCTCAAAGGCTGAATGGCATAAAGTAAATAATCTAAATATTGAATTTCAGAAATAGGTCGTAGTCCTCGCATTGCCATGCCAATGCCTTGTCCAATGATTGTTGCCTCTCTAATCCCAGTATCAAACACACGCCATTTGCCATGTTTTTCTTGCAAGCCTGCAAAACCTTGATTGACATCGCCTATATGTCCTACATCTTCGCCGAAGGCAAAAAAAGCAGGATTTGAGGCAAGCATATTATCAAATAATTTATTTAAAATTTCATAGCCATTAAGTTTTTGATTGCTATCAAAAACGGCTTTGATTTCTTTTTGTTTAAATACACTTAAATCTGATGTTGAAAAAAGATTTTCATTATAATTAGCCACATTTTCATTTTTTAATCCTTGAAAATAATTTTTCAATTGCGTTTTAGCTTCGTTTTCTGTGGCTATGTTCAACACCATATAGATACATTTCATCACATCTTTTCGAAATGGTTCTTTAATAGCATTTAAGTTTTTTAGTTGCTGCGCAATAAAAGTGGCATTGGTATCGCCCGAAAAAATAATTTCATTGCAAAGTGCAGTTGTTTTTTTTATTTGTTCTTGAATAGGAGAAAGAAATTTTTCCCAAGCCGATTTTTTATTTTCTAAAACAATATTTTTTGCTTCTTGCTCCAACATATTTAATTCTTCTTCATTAGCGATTGCATTATTAATGATAAATTCTTTTAATTTTTTAATGCAATCCATTTCTTTTTCCCACTCCAATCGTTCGGTAGTTTTATATCTTTCGTGCGAGCCCGAAGTGGAATGTCCTTGTGGTTGTGTAATTTCTTGAACATGAAAAATAGCTGGTGTATGCGTTTTTCTGATATGCTCAATACCGTTTTGAAACACTGCACACATTTCAGCATAATCCCAGCCTTTTACTTTATAAATATTCAATCCACCTTTTCCCTCTTCATATTGAAACCCATCGAGCACATCAGAAATTGAATTTTTTGAGGTTTGAAATTTTCTTGGAACAGAAATTCCATAGCCATCATCCCAAATAAATATTGCCAAAGGCACTTGCAAAACTCCTGCTGCATTTACAGTTTCCCAAAACAATCCTTCGCTTGTAGACGCATCTCCAATGGTGCAAAATGAAACTTCATTTCCTTTATCGGAAAAATTATTTTCGTTGTGCAACAATTCATTTTGTCGATACATTTTGGAAGCAAAAGCCAAACCCAAAGCTCGAGCCATTTGCCCAGCAGTGGGTGAAATATCTGCACTACAATTTTTGGTTTCTAATAAATTTTTCCAGTGTCCGTTTTCATCAAGCCAACGAGTGGCAAAATGACCATTCATTTGTCGTCCTCCACTTGCAGGTTCTAATTCTATATTAGGAGATGCATATAATTGCGAAAAAAAGTTTTCGATAGTTAGCATACCACTTGCAAACATCAAGGTTTGATCTCGATAATATCCTGAACGATAATCGCCATTTTTAAAAACCTTGGCTAATGCTATTTGAGCCACTTCTTTTCCATCTCCAAAAATTCCAAATTTAGCCTTACCTGTTAACACCTCTTTTCTGCCCAATAAACTTGTTTCTCTGCTGCTTACAGCAATAAAATAATCGTGTAGAATTTCTTCTTTAAAATCTTTAAAAGATACTTTTTCTGAAATGATATTTGGCGTAGTTATTTTCATAAATGAATAAAATAATTGTTTATTTATTTGCACTAAAAGTACAAATATAAAATTAAAAATCAGTTTACTTAATTTTTACAATATCAAAACTGTTGTTAAACCAAGTTTGAATAACCAAGACTTAACAGGCAAAAAATTGTCACAATTATTTTTATTCCTAGATTTGAATTTCAACTAATTATTAACTAATAAAAAAAATATAAATCATGAAAAAAGTAATTTTTATCTTTACCGTTTTAGCAATGACTTCAAGTGTTGCATCTGCTCAATTTAATAAAAAAGCAAAAAACAAAAAAAATGTTGCTGCTACAACTCAAACAACAACACAAACTAAAAAAGTAGACCCTGCAACTACAGTAACATCTGATGTAAGAACAGCTGCACCAACAACAACACCAAATGAAGTAGATAAAAAAATGAAATTCAATACTGAAGTTCATGATTTTGGTACTGTTCCAGAAGGTGGATCTATAAGCTATGATTTTGAATTTAAAAACATCAGCAGCGAACCAATCGTATTAAGTAATGTTCAAGCATCATGTGGATGTACAACACCAACTTGGCCTAAAGAACCAGTATTAAAAGGTAAAAGTGCAAAAATTACTGCAACATACAATACACAAGGACGCCCAGGTGGTTTTAATAAAACAATTACTATTACTTCAAATGCAGGAGTTAAAGTGGTTACAATTCGTGGAAATGTAGAAAAAGCACCAGATGCGTCTGTACCTGCTAACAACAATTCAATGATCAAAAAATAATTTTTAATAGAATTAAACCAAAATAAAATGAAATTTATATTCAATATTATTCTTTTATCTCTTGTTGTATTTGGTGCAAAAGCACAAAATAACGGAGCTGTATTTACTTTCCAAGAAGAAACACATGATTTTGGAAATGTATTAGAAGGACCAGCAGCTGTTTATAACTTTGAATTTGCCAATACTGGAAATGAACCTTTGGTTATTCAAAATTGCTCAGCTTCATGTGGATGTACAACTCCGTCATGGAGCAAAGATCCAATCATGCCAGGAGGAAAAGGAAAAATAACCGTAAGTTATGATACAAAAAACAGAGTTGGACCAATTTCTAAAACAGTTTATATTCAATCAAATGCTGTAAGCAGCAAAGAACGATTTGAACTTTACATTAAAGGAAATGTTGTTGCGGCTGCAAATCCAGATAAAGTAAAATTAGCACCTTCTGTTCAAAAATATATTCGTAGAAGTAAAACAACTAGAAATTAAATTTCATTAAAAAATTTAAAAAAAAGCCATACTTAATTGTGTGGCTTTTTTTTATGATTAAATGCAATAGATTAGTAATTTCGTAAAGTGAATTTAGCTCAATCCATTGCAAAAAAAATAGCTTTTGGCGAACGAAAAACTTTTTCAGTTTTCATTATTCGCATTGCAATTGGCGCTGTGGCTTTGAGTGTAGCGGTGATGTTGATTGGCATCTCTATGATTCATGGTTTTCAACAAACTGTAAAAAATAAATTTTTTGAAAATTGGGGACATCTTCAGGTTATTAATTTTAAAGAGGATGCTAATAATTTTAACGATAATGAAATTATTTCGTTGAATAGTGCGTTAATGCTGAAAATTAAAAGCCATAAAAATGTATCATCGATAAATACATTTTTGCTTCAAGGTACTATTGCCAAAAATGCAGATGAACCCGAAGGCATTTTATTAAAAGGAATAGATAATAAATATGATTGGACTGTATTTAAAAAATATTTAAAACAAGGTTCGATTATTTCCTTTTCAGAAAAAGATTACAACAAAGAGATTATTCTATCTGAAAATTTATTAAAAAAATTAAATACCAAACTAGGCAATGACATTTTACTATATTTTTTGAATCAAAATGAAAGCACACCCAGAATAAGAAAAGTAAAAGTTGTTGGAATTTATCAAACTGGCTTAGAAGAATATGACAATATCATTGCCATTTGTGATAGTAGAATGATTCAGCAAGTGCTAAGTTTGGCATCAGATAAAATACATGGCTATGAAATTCATTTAAAAGAAATATCAAAATTAGAAAAAAGCAAAGCTGAAATTTTTGAAAATTTTGTTGAGCCCCCATTACATGTATATAGTATTAAAGATCGTTTTGAAAGTATTTTTTCTTGGTTAAATATGATGAAAGCTAATGAAAATTTATTAATAATTATTATGCTTATTGTGTCAATAATGAATATGATTACAGCAATATTAATATTAATTTTGGAACGAACAAGCATGATTGGTATTTTGAAAACATTGGGTATGAAAAATTTTTCAATTCAAAAAATATTTATTTATTCATCGGCATATATTATTTTTTGGGGATTATTGATAGGAAATATTTTAGGCTATTCTATTTGCTTTTTGCAATATAAATTCGGTATTTTAAAATTAAATGAAAGTGTTTATTACATCAAAAAAGTTCCCATAGTTTTTGAATGGAGTACATTTGTTTTTATTAATTCAATAACATTGATTTCAATTCTAATATTGCTCTTTATTCCCACAATTATTATAAAAAAAATAAGTTCAACAAAAGCTTTAAAACTGCATTGACAACAAAAGAGAACTATAAAAAATTCTGCGAATCTCATTCCGATATTTCAATTTTTTTAAGTTGGAAATGGATAAATTTTGTGTGTAATGATTTTAAAATTTTCGAGTTTTACCAAAATGGGAAAATTGCATTTTTGATTTTACCGATAGAAAAAAAAATAGGTTTTACTATAATAAGAAATCCTTTACTATCTCCCTATTGTGGTTTTTTATTTGAAAATGGATTTAATGAAAATGAAAAAAAATTGACTGCAAAAAATTTACTTTCTCAAATTCCAAAAGCCAATGAAATACATCTCGATTTTCATCCAGATTATTTTATCAGTAATTTTAATACTATAAAAAATATTTCTACAAAAAATACTTATAAACTTCAACTTATAGTGGAAGAAAAAATTTATATAAACTTTAAAGATTCATTAAAAAGACAGATTAAAAAAGGAGAAAAAAATTTAACAATTGAAAGTACTAGAGACATAAATTTGTTATATAATTTGTATTTAAAAAGTCAATTAAAACAAAAAAATAAAATTATTATTTCAATAAAAGAATTACAAAAAATTGCCGAATGGGGATTTGCCGAAAATTGTATGCGAATTGATGTTGTTAAAAATGAACATGGTGATTATTTAGCAGCTTCACTATTGTGCTATGATAAAATTACAAGTTATTATTTATTGGGTGGAGCTGACCCAAATTTTTCAAATTCTGGAGCTATGAGCTATTTGCTTTGGCAACAAATAAGAATTAGTATCGCATTACAAAAAACATATTTTGATTTTGAAGGCAGTATGATAAAAGGTGTGGCAAAGTTTTTTTCTAATTTTGGTGCATCAATTTACAATTATAATTCAATGCAAGAAAATTCGTCTGGGATATATGGAATTTTAAAAAAAATAAAAAATAAAATTTATTAATGCTTTTTAATTC
>JAGNRR010000243.1 GCA_017988595.1 Chitinophagaceae bacterium | reverse complement strand
GATTGAAACACATCACCAAGTTTTTTTTGATTTACTGATTCATAAAATTTATTAATCACTTCATTATTTTCAGCGTTATACAAACTTAATTCGCCATTGCCAAACTGAAAATTTCCTTCATTGCTTATCCATACTTTTTCGTTAAAAGTTGTTGTAACTGTTGAGTTATCAATTACAGGTTTATCTTTTCTACAAGATAAAAAAATTGATAAAAAGAAAAGGAAATACAAATTTTTTATTTTCATTCTTTAATAATTTTTTTTATTAAAACGGTGCTGGCTGTTTTTATATGTAAAAAATAAATGCCATTTGATTCATTACTTAAATCAATTTTCAAACGATTGTTTTCAATTTCAAATTTTGTTTTTAGTTTATTTCCAAAAATGTCGTAAACAAAAATCTCTTTAATATTTTCTGTTTTATTTTCAATAAAAATAAAATTATTTGTAGGATTTGGGTATACAGAAACAATTTTTTCATCTTCGTTATTTATAAAATTCAATGGTTGTTGATGTATGACACCAATCGCATCTAAATCAAATCCACTTGAACCAAAAGGCGTATTCCAAATATCATTTATTTTATTTCCGTTTTTATCATATCTGGCAAATGATTCTTGAATACAACCCACCACATCTATAATTTTAATATGAGTAATAAAATCAACATCTAATCCTTGAATGTTTTTCATTTCTTCCAAGTCAAAAGGTGTGCCATAAAGTGCTACGTATTTTCCTGCGAGATTATTAATTTTTGTGGCATCAACAGCACCGAAGCTTCCAATTTGCATTGTGTCTTGAGTGTTTGAAGTAGCAGGAAATCGAAAAAAATTAATACCATCAGAACTTACTTCTACAAAAGCCAATTCCAAATATGTATCAATAAATGCATTTTCGAAAACTGCAAAATCCCATCCAATTCCATTTTTTATTGGATTTGGAAAAGTAAGAATTGCACTTCCGCCATCGCCCAAACTTAATACATTTAATCCATCGGCAATTCCAATGGGAGAAGTTGTCGTTCCCACATTTGACAAACCTAAGGTGGTGTCTGAAATGTCTTGAAAGCCCCTATTAACAACACAATTGTTTGCCCATGAAATAAAATTTCCAGAATCTTTATGCAAAGCCGTAGAGCCAATTTGCCCGGCAGGTGGCGCAAATTGTGCAAGTACATTTTTGCATAAAAATAAAAAAATAAACATGAAGAAATGTTTTTTCATTAATTAAAAACTATTTTTTTGTTCTCTTTAAAATTATTTCCTTCGATAACAAGTTGATAAACGCCTCTTAAATTTTCATTAAAATTAATTTTCGTTTTATGCTCGTTTGTTTTTGTAGAAAATATTCTTTGTCCCATTAAATTAAACAATTCTATTTTTAATTCTTGATTGCCGTTTTGTTTTATTATCAAAAATTCTTTAGCTGGATTTGGAAAAACTTGAATAAAGTTTTTTGAAAATTCATTTTCATTTAGTTTTAATAAAGCATCACTTGTTACAATATTATCTACACAAAAAAATGCAGGTGTGTTCATTCCAAATGCGCCTGTGTCTGAAGATGATAATTTAAATTCAAGACTATCAACATTTCCAAGAGATGTTAAATTTAACCAAGTCCAGCCATCATTAATATAATCTTGTGCTGAATCTGAAAATCTATAATCGGCTAAATAATAATCTATCGAATCTGTAATTTTTGTTCCATTAAAATATCCATAAATGGTCAATAAAAAAAAGTCGGCATCGGTGCCATTTGCTCCACCAAATTTTTTTGCAAACGCATCGCCATTTTTCATGCTCAATGCTGCATAAGTAGAATTTGAAACATATAATCCATTTACCACTTTTCCTTGAGCAGCTGCATTAAATTTTATAATTGCATTGTTTTGACCTACAATATAATTATTAGACGAAAGAAATCCTGATCCTGCAATTGAAGAATACAAATTTCCAAAACCCGCTGTGGTGTCATCTTTCATGTTTGAATATGCCCAACCCGAAGACCAAAATCCGCCAAAAGACGTGTCGTAATAATTTGGCATGATAACATTTCCACTTGCGAATGTTGTGCCAAGCGGCGAGAGACTTCCGTTCCAAAAAGTGTCTTGTGCTAAAGATAAATTTTCAAAATCAGCAATTGTTTGGGCTTTTGACTTTATCGTAACAAAGCAAAGAAGAACGATTATTACTTTTATAAATTTAGATTTCATGTGTTTTGTTTTTTAGTTTAAGTTAATATTTATTCCTGTTGAAAAATTTTGTAATGGCATCGCATAGTTTTGAACCACTTGATAATTTGTATTCCAAACATTATTGATTTGAAAAAATAAATTTGTTTGATATTTTTTTGATTCAAATAAATATGAAACATAAAAATTTCCTAAATAATAAGGATTTAAAAATTCAGTATTGTCGGCAGATGTATATCGAAAGCTAATATAATTTTGTCGATATTGCAATAATATATTTTTACACATTACTCCAATTTTCGCAAAACCACTATACATGGGCACATAAATAATTTGTTTGTTTACAGATAAATCATTTTGTGATGTTGCTTTTTCATTTGTAGAAACAACATAGTTTGTCATTGCATTTAATTTTATTTTAAACTCTTTTATACGCCATTCTATTTCGCTGTTGGTTTCCACACCTCTGCTCCAAACTTCTAAAATATTTTTTGGTGTCCAAAAATTAGTTGTGGGTTGCCATTGAATCCAATTGTTTATTTTTTTA
>JAGNRR010000242.1 GCA_017988595.1 Chitinophagaceae bacterium | reverse complement strand
CATATTTATTAGGCTAGATTTGCCCACATTTCTTCTTCCAATAAATGCAACTTCTGGCAATGTTGGCGCTGGACATTTATTCATGTCTGTATTGCTTATAATAAATTCTGCTTTAAAAATATTCATATTGAATAGCGAAAATACAAAAATCATTTACCTTTACACGCAATGAAGGAAAGTGTTTTACCAAATCAATTTTCAAAAGATAGCAAGCGCATACAAGTTCAAGAAATGTTTGACGATATTGCGCCAAAATATGATGCAATAAATCGTGTTTTATCGCTGAGAATCGATGTGCTTTGGCGAAAAAAAGTAATCAACATTTTAAAGAAAAAACAAGTTGATTCTATTTTAGATATAGCCACTGGCACTGCAGATTTGGCTATTGCTTTAAGCAAATTAAACCCAAAAGAAATTATTGGCATCGATATTTCACCAAAAATGCTTGAAGTGGGCAAAAACAAAGTAGCTGAAAAAAAATTATCCTCTTTAATTACACTTATAGAAGCCGATAGCGAGAGTTTACCTTTTGAAAACAACAAGTTTGATGCAGCAACTGTTGCATTTGGTATTCGAAATTTTGAAAATTTAGAAAAAGGACTTAGCGAAATATATAGGGTTCTAAAACCTGGAGCATCTTTTATAATTTTAGAATTCTCGAAAGTAAAAAAAACACCTTGGAAAGAAATATTTAATTTTTATTTTCGTTATATAACACCAAGCATCGGCAAAATATTAAGTAAAAATAAAAATGCATATGCATATTTACCAAATTCAGTTGCTGCTTTTCCCGATGGGGAGGAAATGCTTGAAATATTAAAAAAAATAGGTTTTAAAAATAATTTATGTCAAGAACTCAGTTTTGGAATAGCAAGTATATATCAATGTCAAAAATAATTTATACTATAATATTATTGTTTATTTCTGTACAATCATTTGCACAGAATGAAAAAAATAATAACTCGGAAATTGATACCAAACGCTATTATTTTGGCATGACATTGGGTTTTAATTCATCTGCATATAAATTAAAACAAAGTGATTTTTTTGTTCAAAATGACACCTTAAAAGAAATTACACCACTTTGGAAACCCGGTTTTCAACTTGGTATTGTTGGAAATTTACGTTTGAGCAATTTTGTAGATTTCAGAACTGTGCCATCTTTTGTACTTCGAGAAAAAGCAATGCGTTATAAATTCAAAGATGATAAAGAAGTAAATTCATCTTTTGAATCAATTCTATTTAGTTGGCCTTTTGAATTTAAATTTAAAAGTGATCGACAAGAAAATTTTAGATTTTATGCTTTACTTGGCGCCAAAGGAGATTATGATTTTAATTCAAATTCCAGTTCAAGAAAAGAGGATGAAATAATTAAAGTAAAGAAATTTGATTTTGGCTATAACATGGGATTAGGATTTCAGTTTTATTTTCCAAATTTTATTTTGGCTCCTGAATTAAAGTTAAGCCAAGGGCTTACAAATTCTTTAATCAAAGGAGGATCAACTGAAGCTACCTCAAATGCAATAGATAAATTAAATACTCGAATGCTTATTTTTTCCTTATTTATTGAAGGATAAAATTATTTTCTACGTTTCTTAGTTGACTTTTTTTTTGACTTTGATTTTGCATTCACTTTTTTAGGTTCTTGCATTTTTAATGGATTGCCATTAAAATCGGCAACAGTCAAATTAACTATTCTAGCAATATCCAATGGCACTTCTTCAATTTTATTGTTAGCCATATATAGTTTTCTCAAGTTTTTCATGTGCATAATTTCACTAGGAATTGAAACTACTTGATTATTACTAATATCTAAAACTTCTAAACGTGGCATATTTGTCAAAACCATTGGAAATTCAATAAAGCCATTATTTGCCATAATCAAATTTCTTAAACTGCTAAGTTTTGATAATGAAAGAGGTAAATCAAATACTTTATTTCCTATTCCTTGAGGTGTGCCTAAAATAAGTGTTTCCAAATTCGGTAAATCACCAATTTCGTTGGGTAAAAAATGCAAATTATTGTTTGATAAATTTAATTCTCTCAAATTTGTTAGCGTTCTGATGTCTGCTGGTAAATAATTTAAATTACAACCACTTAAGTCTAAATGAGTAATGTTTTTAAAATTTTTCAATAAATTAAAAAGTACTTTTGGATCTTTAATGCCATTACCAGAATATTTAAAATCTTTTAAAGAAGTAATATTTGTAATCTCTGTAGGCAAATAATTTACTGGATTTCCAGTAATATCAAGTTCTACTAAATCATTTAAATTAGCAATAGTGTTTGGCAAAGTTTTAAATTTATTATTTCTAAGAATAATTTTTCTTAGTTTTTTCATCATGCCAATGGTATTAGGCAAAGTAGTTAAATTATTATTTGACAAATCCAACACTTCTAGATTTTCTAATAAAAAAATATCTACAGGCAAACTAGATAAATTTGCATTTTGAAGACTCAAAAATCTCAAATTTGGATATCTTAATATTTCTTTAGGAAAATAATTAAATGCTTGACTTTGAATATCAATTTGATAAACACAATTGTATCCATAAGAAGCTGGAGGCAATTTGTTAAATACTTTATCTGGGTCGCAAGGGCTTGCTAATGGGTAATAAACTTGTGCAAAAGAAGCTTGCATCATCATCATCAAAAGAATACTAAATATGTACTTTTTCATTTTTTTTAAATTTTGGCTTAAATATAGTTGATAATTCTAAAAAATTAGAATGGAATGGTAAAAATAATATTTTTTTTTATT
>JAGNRR010000241.1 GCA_017988595.1 Chitinophagaceae bacterium | reverse complement strand
TGTAATTGAAGATGCTGCTCAATGTATTTTTTCATATCATCAACAAAAACATTTAGGAACTTTTGGTGATATTGGTTGTATTAGTTTTGATTATGCAAAAAATATTCAATGTGAACAAGGTGGTTTAGTGATTGTCAATAATAAAGAATTACTGGACAAAGTTGATAAAGCATATCACAATGGAACCAATAAAAGAGATTTCTTAACTGGTGTTTCTACTAATTTTGAATGGCAAACCTTAGGTTCTAATTTTGTATTAGCTGATGTACATTTCTCGATTTTATTTCCGCAAATTTTAGATGCAGAAATTATACAAAAAAACAGAAAAGCACAATGGAATTATTATTATGAACAATTGCAATTACTGGAAAAAAAACAACTTATACATTTACCACCAACTTTAGGTGAAGGCAATGCACATGTTTTTTATTTTAAGACTAACCAAAGAGATGAATTACTGAACTATTTACAAAAAAATCAGATCGAAGCAACTTTTCATTATATACCATTGCATAGTTCAACAAAAGGAAAAGAATACAAATACATCACACAAATTGATCATACAACTACCGAAAGCACTAAAATAATTCGTTTACCAATTGGCAAAAATGTTACAACTGAGTTACAAAATAATATCATAGCACTTCTTTTTTCATTTTTTAAATTATAAAAAAGATGATTGCTGACAAAAAATTATCTGTTGTAATTCCAGTTTATAATGCTGAAAATCATATTGAGAATACGATTCAAGAATTAGTTTCTTTTTTTTTTAACCATCAAATTTCCTACGAAATTATTTTAGTAAATGACAACAGTACAGATGCTACTTTAACTATTTTACATACTTTAGCTAACAAAAATAATGTAATAAAAGTCATCAACAATACAGTAAACATTGGCCAAGACAGCTCAACATTAATTGGTGTAAAAGTAACAAAGTTTCAAACTATTTTAATTATCGATGACGATTTTGAGTTTCCAAAAGAATCTATTTTGCAGTTAATTGACTTACAAACATTAAAGAATGCTGATGTTGTTTATGGAATTCCAATACACAATAAGTCAAATTTTATCAGAAAAATTTCACACAATTTTAGTCACGCATTTATTAAGTTAATTGGATTTTCTGATGCATCAAATTATAAATTAATTACTGGAAATATTGTTTCAAAATTAAAAAGTTTAGAAGTAGATAAAAACGTCAATATTGATAAATTTTTATTGAAAAATTCGATGAATATTCAACTTATAGACATTGAAAATATTCCAAATAATCATTCAAGATATAATTTTCGTAAATTAGTAGTGAAGACATTGAATTTTATTTTTTATTCTAAATAATAAGTACGATGCTAAGCATTTCAAACTTTGAAAGTGAGTTTCTGGATATTCGAATTGCACGATGCGATTTAGATGAATTAAATGATGAAATTGTAGAACAAATCCGTGCAAGTGCAATCGAACAAAATATAGATGTTATTCGATTAAAATTAGATGCAGCTATACATTCAACGCATTTACTGGAGAAATTGGCTTTCCCATTTTCATTTTCTGGTGGAATTTCTGAATATATTTTCAAAGGTGACAATCTTCAACATTCAACCAGTAAACAAAAGTTAGAGTTTATAGAAATCACAAAAAATGAGATTGAACTATTCAAAGATTTTTTCTACCAAACATTTAATGAACACGATATTGGTTACCATAATGCACCATTCTTAACCGATTTAATTTCAAAAAAAAATGAATTAGATTGTCTTTATTTATTTTATGCTGACTTTATTCATAAAGAAAATCACAAGTTAATTTTCTTAAAAAAAGATGGCAATTTAATCGGATTTTCTACCATACAAATAACAAATGATGGAATTCTATTGTTGCCAATTACAGGCATCTTACCAAAATACCGATCTAAAGGTTTGTATTATGAATTATGCGAATCATATACAAGATACATTATAGACAACAACTTAGTTTGCATTTTCAGCTCTAGAAATGAAAATAATTTAGCAAGGCAAGTGTATTCAAGTTTTGCTTTTAAACATTATGGTTGCAAATACAATTACAACATTACACCGTTGTTAAGTAAAAACAGTTTATCAGAAAAAATACAAATTATCGATTACTCATTTACAGATGTTGAAACGTGTATTTTAGAAATAAAAAACAAACTACAATTAGTAAATGATAAAAATATAAAACTCAAAAATTGTCAAAATTATTTTAATAGAAATTTTGAAAAAAACAGCAGTTGTACTATTGAAATCAGTCAACCTTTTAGCAATGATTTTACTACTTTATACGTTTGCAAACTGATGCAAAACGATACAGTGCAATCAATATTTTGGTTAGAATATGAATATTGTTAAGCAACTAATTACAACAATTGGGAAATGGTTTATTTCCATTCTGGAACGAATTTTATTCGCCAAAGAAAATGAATTTGTTGGAACAGAAAAATTTAGTTGGATTGAAAAGATAGAGTCAAACTACTCAACAATTTTAGAAGAATTTACGACCTTTTATACAAATAATAACATTCCATTTTTTGATGATATTTCATCATCACAAAAACAAATAGTAGAAAAAAATAAATGGAAATCATTGATTTTATTGGCTTTTCGTAAAAAAAATCCATTATATGAAGTTGCATTTACAAATACCAATTCAATTATACAAACGATTCCAAATGTAACTTCTGTTATGTATTCAGTATTGGAAAGAGACACCCATATTTTGCCACATCGAGGAATTTACAAAGGTTTA
>JAGNRR010000060.1 GCA_017988595.1 Chitinophagaceae bacterium | reverse complement strand
GTCCATGTGGAATCAATTTTTATTTTTTCTGCCATCGTTTTTTATTATTCAGCAAAAAGGGTTTTAAAATCATTTTTTGCTTTTTCATAATCTGAAGGAATGCCAATATCAATAAAATAACCATCAGATAGCATTCCTATAAATTCTCTTTCTTTGGTATATTTTTCTAAATAATCTTTTTCAAAAGAAAACTTTTTAGGAAAATCAATATTTAAAAATGAATGACGAAACAAAGAATAAACACCACCATTTATAAAACCAGAAGCGCCTTCTTTTTTTTCGCTAAATTGATAAACTAAATTATTTTCATTTAAGTGAACCAAACCATAACGATCTGCATGTTCCATATATTTTAAAGCAATAGTTACATCCCCCATTTTAGTTTGTTGCCAAGCTATTAAATCATCAAGGTTGACATCAAATAAAGTATCGCCATTTACAATCAATACATCTTCGGTGTCTGTATATTGAAGCGCATTTACAATTGCGCCTCCCGTGCCAAGTGGTTCTTCTTCTTCGGCAAAATCAAATGCAAAATTAAATTCATCACGATGGCTTAAAACATAATCTTTTACCAAATCTCTTTTATAGCCCACCGAAAAAATAACTTTGCAAATGTGATTTTTTTTAATTTGTTTGCACAAATAATTCAAAAAAGGTTTGCCATTGATATCAGCTAAACATTTAGGTTTGTCAGGCACAGCATCTTGCAATCTGGTGCCCAATCCGCCTGCTAAAATGATACAATCTTTATGCATTTCCGAAATAATTTTCTTCTACCAACTGACAAATAATATGCCCAATTAAGATATGACATTCTTGAATTCGAGGAGTGTCATTGCTTGGCATATTTAATAAAATATCGGCATGATTTTTTAATTCACCACCTTTTTTTCCAGTAAATGCAATGCAATAAATTTCTTTTTCTTTTGCGGTTTTAAAAGCTTCAATTATATTTTTAGAATTTCCACTTGTCGATAAACCAATCAATACATCGCCTTTTTTTCCAATGCCTTTTATCAATCTACTGTAAATAACATCAAAACTATAATCATTTCCCACAGCTGTAATATACGATGTGTTGCAATGCAATGCTTCTGCAGGCAATGCTTCTCTGTCGGTATAAAATCTTCCACTAAACTCAGCAGCTAAATGTTGCGCATCAGCTGCGCTGCCTCCATTTCCACAAAGTAAAACTTTATTGCCATTTTTAAATGCAGTTGTAATTATTGCTACACTTTCGGCAATTTTTTTCTGTAATTCGATATCGTTTAAAATTGCATTTTTTATTTGCAAGGCTTCTTCTAGAATACTTTTTATTTTATCCATTAAATGGTATTTTTTACAAATTTATGGCTTTTATTTAATAAGAATAATATTTTCATTTTTCAACTTCATATTTTTTTAATTAAAAAAAACTAACTTTACTATCTAAATTTTTATAACATGAAATTATTTTATTCGCTTGGGATGTTCTTATTCCTTTTTCTTTTTTCTTGCAAAAATGCTAATGTTAAACTTCAAAATGAAGTGCAACAATTTTTAGATACTTATACAGAGGAATTTGTGAAATTATATGCTGCAAGCAGCGAAGCCCAATGGAAAAGCAATATTGAAATTATTGAAGGCGATTCTACAAATGCCGTTGAGACTAAAAAAACTAGTGAGGCTTTTGCAAAATTTACAGGAAGTAAAGCAATCGTTGAAAAAGTGAAAAAATATTTAGCACAAAAAGATGAACTTACTGAACTTCAACAAAAACAACTTGAAACAATGTTGTATCAAGCGGCAAACAATCCTGAAATTGTAGCTGATGTGGTTACACAAAGAATAAAAGCTGAAACCGAACAAACAGAAAAATTGTTTGGATTTCAATTTAAACTAGGAAATAAAAAAGTAAGCACTAATGATATTGATGAAATTTTGCGTAGCGAAAAAGATTTAACCAAAAGAATGCAGGCTTGGGAAAGCAGCAAAGAAGTTGGGAGAAATTTAAAAGACGGCTTAGTAAATTTGCGCAGTTTAAGAAATAAAACCGTTCAAGCATTGGGCTTTAAAGATTATTTCGATTATCAAGTTTCGGAATATGGCATGAGCACTGTTGAAATGATGACATTAAATGAAAATATTATAAAAGATATTTGGCCTTTATATAGAGAATTGCACACGTATATGCGTTATAAACTTGCAGCAGATTTCAATCAAGATGTACCAGAATTTATTCCAGCACATTGGTTAAGTAATCGCTGGGGACAAGATTGGAGTTCGGCTGTAGAAGTAGAAGGCATCAATTTAGATAGCATCTTGAAAACTAAAGGAGCACAATGGATTACAAAACAGGCCGAAGCATTTTATGTAAGTATTGGTTTTGATAATTTGCCCGAAGTGTTTTGGCAAAAATCAAGTTTGTATCCTTATCCTGCTGATAGCTTGGTGAAAAAAAATAATCATGCTAGTGCTTGGCACATGAATTTGGATAAAGATGTGCGCAGTTTGATGAGTGTAGAACCCAACAGTGAATGGTGGGAAACTGCCAATCATGAATTGGGGCATATTTATTATTATATGACTTATACCAACAAAGATGTGCCACCAATTTTGCGTGGAGGTGCAAATAGAGCTTTTCATGAAGCCATGGGCTCATTGATGGGTTTAGCAGCCATGCAAAAACCATTTTTAGAAAATACTAAATTGATAGAAAGTAATATTAAAACTGATCCAATAAAATCTTTATTAAAAGAAGCAATGAATACTGTTGTCTTTATGCCTTTTTCAAGTGGCACAATGACTGGTTTTGAAAAAGCGCTATATGCAGATAATCTTTCGCCAGATGAAATGAACAAAATGTGGTGGGGATTGGCAAAAAAATATCAAGGCATTGTTCCGCCAAACGAAAGAGGAAATGTTTTTTGCGATGCAGCTACAAAAACTCATATCAATGACGATGCAGCACAATATTATGATTATGCACTTTCTTATGCTATTTTATATCAAATGCATCAGCATATTGCAACAAAAATTTTAAAACAAGATCCACATTCGTGTAATTATTTTGGGAATAAAGAAGTAGGTAATTTTTTAAAATCGATAATGAAAAGTGGTTCTAGTAAAGATTGGCGAGAAGTGTTGAAAGAAGCAACTGGTGAAGATATGAATGCAAAAGCTATGGTAAATTATTTTTCACCACTTTTGGAATGGCTTAAAAATGAAAATAAAGGAAGAACATATACCCTTGCAGAAATGTAGTATTTTTTCTTTTCTAATAAAAATCAAAAAAGCCTATTCAATGAATAGGCTTTTTTATTATGCTTTTAATAATGTTTTATTTTTTCAATAATTTCCCTGATTGCACCGAAATATTATTTTCTTTTAAGCTATAAAAATAATTAGTCGCTGGAAGTGCGCTTGTATTAATTTCTTCATTAGCATCGAAAATATTTTTTTCTAAAATTTTTCTGCCATTAAAATCAAACAATTCAAAAAGATATTTTTTGCCAAAATCAATATTTTCTAAATTCACATTTATGACATCTGTAAATGGAGTAGGGTATATGGTTGCAAATTTATTTTTGAATAAAGGATTAACTGTACCAAGTAAGCCATGAATATTAATATCATCAACAGTTAATTCTGTACCTACTGTTAAAGGAAAAATGCCTAATGTATCAAAAGCAGCAACAGCCAAACCAGTAGAAATTGTATACCGAGCCAAAAGTGGCGATAAAGTGCTAATATAAGTAAATGGTAAATCGATAAACGTATAAGAATTGATATCTGCAAAAAGTGCTGTATCGGCATAAGCTACCACACTGTCTCCGCCATCTGAATTGTCTATCAAAAATACTTGAATATAAGTGGTATCTGTTCCTGCAATTTTATTTTTCACCCACATTGAAGTGCTTGTAGGATTTCCAGTAATTGGCGCGCCGCCAGTTTGTGTAAATCCACCATTGTTAATATCAATTTGGATTTGAGCATTGGTTACCGAACCTGGATAATTTTTTGGAGGAAGCCCTATCAAGCCTATTGAATCTTGAAATTTTGTTGCCACTCGAACAGCTCCTGTGCCGCTGTGTGCCGAAGTTTCTTTGAAAACCTGTTTGGTATAAGCACCAAATGGATTGGTCAATTTTCCAAAACCAACTATAAACGAATCGGTGCCAGACCAACCCGTTGGTTTGCTAAGTGGTGTAAAAAGCACTGAGTAATTTGTCCATGTTTCAAAATCATAAATTTGTGCATGATTTTTTTTCGACACTAATGTTAGTGCAATTACTAATAGTAGAACTATTTTTTTCATATTATTATTTTTAATTTAAATTTTTTAAACAATTTTGAATGGCTTCAAAATTTGGCAAATCGCCAGCACTTTCTAGCACTTCTGCATATTGAATAGTACCCATTTTGTCAATTACAAATGCCGAGCGTTTTGCAACACCTTGCATATCAAAAACAAAATTTTCGTATAAACAATCGTATGCAGCTGCTACTTCTTTATTAAAATCAGAAAGCAAAGGGAAGTTTAAGTTGTTTTCCGATTTGAATTTATCTAAAACAAATAAAGAATCTATTGAAATGCCAATAACCTCGGCGTTCATATCATTGTATGTTGCCAACGAATCTCGCATTGTGCAAAGTTCTCCAGTGCATACTCCAGTAAAGGCTAAAGGAAAAAACAACAAAACAACATTTTTGTTTTGATAATCATTCAAGGAAACTTTATTTTTTTCGGTGTTAAATAAAGCAAAGTCTGGTGCTTTTTGACCAATTTGTAAACTCATTTAGATATATTTTTTTTCAAATTTACACTTTTTTTATATTTTATGAAGAAAAAGTCGTTTGAAATCCATAGTTGAATAAATTTATAAAAAAATAAGAATCAATTAAATCATAATTTAGTCAGCCAAAATTTCTAAGTCTATGTTTTTGTTTAAGAAATAATTCAATAATGTTCTAAACTCCAAAATGTCAATAGTTTTTTGTTTGTCAACATTCAAATTTGATTTTTCAATGTAAGTATCAATTATTTGTAAAAGTATTTTTTGATTTTCTATAAACAAATTAATGTTGCTAAAAGGGTCAATCTCAATTCCAGTCCAATTTTTATAATCAGTAAATATTTCTTCAAGATTAATATATTTTTTGTCATTAAGACCAAACAAATATTCCCGGTTGTCAAGTCTGTGAAAATCTAATGCCATTGGATACTTATTGTTTTAGTAATTTAGTCATATCCATATAGAAAACTTCCCAAGTGTGACCATCAAAATCTTCAATTGTTCTTTGTTGCATAAAACCGTAGTCTCTCATTTCGTTAGGTTCAGTTCCTCCTGCTTCAATTGCGTTTTCCATTAACTTGTTTACTGTTTCCAAACTATCCATTGATAAAGAATAAATACCTGCTATGTTGGTTTTTGTGTCGGCAATTGGTTTGTTAGTAAAGGTTGAAAATTTTTCGTGGGTTAATAGCATTACATAAATACTTTCGCTCCAAACCATACATATTCCAGTGTCGTCTGAAAATTGAGGATTGATTGTAAAACCTAATGCAGTATAAAAATCCAATGCTTTTTAAAGGTTTTTTACAGCCAGATTGATAAAAATTTGTTTTGTCATTTTTTTATTGGTTTAAAATTTTTTCCATTTTTTTTCCTTTTGCTAAATCGTCGATTAACTTATCTAGATACCTAACTTTTTTGGTAAGCGGATTTTCGATTTCTTCAATTTTATATCCACAAATTGTTCCTTTTATTAGTGGTGCATTTGGATGCAATTTTGCCTTTTCAAAAAATGTTTCAAAACTTACATTCTCTTCAATAAGTTCTTGAAGTATTGTTGGATTAAAACCAGTTAACCATTCAATGACTTGATGAAGTTCGTCTAATGTTCTACCTTTTTTTTGAATTTTGGTAATATAATGAGGATATACAGATGCAAAAGTTAGTTTAGCTACTCTTTCGTTATGTTTATCGGTTTCTTTCATTTTTGAATTTATTGTTGATGACAATGATTTCTAATTTTTTTATACTCTTCCAAAGTTAAGAAATTAAAAGGAATCAAATTTGCTAAAAACTCAGCTCGACTTTGAATAGTCAAAACAAATTTTAGTTGTTCATGTTCAATTCTTTGTTTTCATTTTTTATTTTTCACAAAGTTCTTTCAGTTTTTCTAATGCTTTTGGGTAGGATGCATTCATATAACCTATAAAATCTGCTGTTGTGTCTAAGTCAACAAATACCGTGGTTATTCCATTTGTTTCTTCAAAGGTATAGTTTTCAAATCCATTTGCCCATTTTTCTACTTCTGCGCCTTCTGTTATTTCTTTGTCAGCTTTGAAAAGTCCATAATGCTGAATGGACACAAATTGATGAGGTACGTTTTCAATAATCCTAGAAACCATGCCGCCTTTTTCTCCTTTTTCATCAATGCCAATAAATAAAATTTTGCTTCCTTTGTCCCAATTTCCTTCGTATGTAGAGGTTGGGTTAAATAAAGCAGTCCATTGTTCATAAGTTGATAAACTGCTAATTCCAAGCATAAAATCATAAACCTTGTTTGCGGATGCATTGATTGATATTTTAAATTTTAATTTTTCCATTTTTATTATTTTTAACTTTTCAGGTATTTTTTCTACTAAAATTTCAGTGCCTATTTTATCAAAATATATACACGTCATTTCTTCAAGATTAACAACCCATTTTTCTATTCCATTTTCAGCACATTTTTTACAAAATGTAAAATAATCGGATTCCCCTTGTTGGTGAATTTTAAGCTGAGCTATAAGATCTTCCTTGTTGCTTATATTCGAAATGATTAATTCATTATACGTTGATTTTGATTTAATACTAAACTGATTTTTGCCAAAATATTCTGTAGAACTATCTGTAACCCAAGTTTCAAACCCTTTTACACCAATTTCTTTTATCTTTTGAATATAACGAGGAAAATCTGCTCCCGATTTTACTTTTTTGTGTGCCTGTTCAATTTGTTCTAAAGTAAACATATGCTGTTTTTATTTGTTTAATTACTTGATTTTTGTGACTGCCACTAATGTTTTTTGGCTTTGCCAAAGTTAAAAAATTAAAAGTTTATGATTTGGATTCAAGTATAGTAAAATGTTTTTTTACAAGTTTTTTAAACAGTTCATGTTTAAAAAAGTCTCTTTCCTTTAATTATTTTGAAATTAAGTCATAAATTATTGCAATTATAGTCGCTAAAATTCCAAAAGAAATCATTCCTAAAATGTAAGCCGAAAAGGCTTTTAAATAATTTGAAAATTTTCTTTCATAAGTGCTTCCAATCGAAAAACTAATGTATGCAAAAACTAATAAATAAATGATGCTACTCAAAATTGGTATCTTTAAAAATTTCACAACAATTGGTTCTAAAGATAATAGTATCATTGATTCTCCAACAACGAAGCAAAGTATAACGATTATTTCATAAAAATTAAAATTGTATTTTTTAAAGAAAATCTTTATCCAAAATGCAATAAAAATAAGCATCAAAATATTTGCATATCCATAATTTCCTTGAACCCAATTAAAAAATGCTATAATGCTTGAATTTCCATATATCTTTTTATATTTTTCCTCAATTTCTATTGTAATTTGTAAGTAATTTATAATTAAAGTATAAATTACTGATGATAAAATTAAAAATGTTAATGGTTTTGTTAGTATATTTCTGTTTGTTTTGAGGTAAGTAGTTATATTTTGATATGGTCTAACTAATAGCTCCTTAAAAGTGAATAAAAATCCTTTTTCAAAACCGATTAAGTTAAGAAATTCATCTTTTGCATAATATTTATCTATTCGCTCTACTCTTAAGTTTTGTCCGCAGTTACTACAATAATTTCCAATAATATTTTGTCCACAATTTTGGCAACATTCAGTCATTGTTATTTTAATTTTCTTTCTTTCATTATCTTTTCCAATGCAATTACTTTTTTGTTTTTGGGATCGTTTACCATTTTGTAAATAAAATACAATGGAATTAACGAAAGCATTCCCCAACTGTTTTTAACAATACTGAAAAATAAAACTCCAACTAAAATACCAATTAACAGTGCATTGGTTATAGAAAATGATTTCATTTTTTTTGCTTCCTTCAATAATTCTTGGTCTGTAAATTGAGAATATTCTTTAAGTTCCATTTGTATAATGTTATGTATGTTTATTTTTAGTGTGTGATAGTTTGATATTTATCCTAACTTTTTTTAGCTAGATTCAGGTTGAAATTAAAAATACTATATTCGGATTCAAATATAGCAAAAAGTATATTAGAATTCCAAATGCTTAATTACTACCCAAAGCCCGCATTAGGCTTATGCGCTGTTATAGGGCGTTTACTTTTATATTTTCATTGGAATAGTAGTGCCTAAGAAAAAGTTATTCATCAAGTCATTAATAAATTTGTCATAGTCACCGAATACATTTTTTAATATCTCAAATTCTAGGTCGCTTGCTTTGTGAATATGTTCTAATGATTTTGGGTGGATTAATTCATCTCTTTTTTTCTTTAAGTCAATTAATCCCTGAAGTTTTGTGTCAAAGTATTTCTTCTGTAATTCAACCTTATTCCAGGTTTTGCAAATTTGTTTAAATGTCTCTTTGAATTTTTCAATAAATTTGTCCTTTTTGTCATCGTAGTTGCTATATATATCAAGTTGATTTAGTCCAAAAATATCTGCCTCAATTAGGGTGAAAAATCTTGTCAAACAGGCCCTATATAGTGAGTCAAAGCTTCTTTTGTTTGATTTTTGTTCTTCAGTTATAGAAAGTAATAATTGGAAGTCCGGTCTAATAATATTATGAATCTTCTGAAACCTACTCATAATCTGAATAGCTTCAAGCATTTCTTGCCAATTGTCATATTTTTTTACGTGATCACTCATGTCTTTATAAATGCCCTATATCTCCCAAATATACTCATGCTTTCATTATTTTCACCAACTTTTTTTCTGCTTAACTGCCTCCTAATCAAATCTAAATTTAAAATTAACACGCACTTCCTCCCCACCAAAAAAAAACTATTTCCGCATCACCACCTCTTTTAGCCAATCGCGTTCTTTTTCCAAGGCACTTATTTTTTCTTCCAGCTCGGCTATTTTTTGGGCTTGTAGCTGCTCTGTTTTGGTGCTTCGTGCTCGAATGTTGAGCAAGGCTCTATAGGGTTCAAAGGGGTCGGTGTCTAAATAATTGCCTAATGCCACCAGTTGCGCACCCGAAAAATCGTCTTTGGTGGCTAAATTGCTCAAATAGGTTTTGTTCATGCCCCATGATTGGCTAAGCTTGGATTTGGTGAAGCCCGCTTTTTGGATATGATGCTTGAGCCAAATGTGTAATTTTAGATCCTTTACCTCTTTTTGAAAATGGTGTAGCTTTTTGGTACTCATAGGGATGATTTTATAACCCAAAGATACTTATTTTTTTTATTTCACTTATTTTATATTGTAATTATCCAACAAAGTTTTGTATTTATACGAAAAGATATTGCATTTATCCGACATGGTATTGCATTTATCCGACAAGGTATTGTAATTATCCAACAAAGTATGGCATTTATCCGATAATGTATTGCATTTATCCAACTATGTATGTTAATTTACCGATATACTGGTTTTTTTATATCCTAAAACTAAAAAATCCCCACCTTACAAGGTGGGGATTTTTATAAACTAGCGAGTCTATGGTTTAAGTCCTCAAAATCTAAATTATTTTTTTAGTTTTTTTTTAGTAGAAAACTGCTCATGTTTTTGCAAACATAAAACATGGACTAGAAGAATTATTTGTAGTAAATTTTCTTCAATATTTTTTTAGTCATAGTTTCTATTTCAACTTCCAATCGAGGATCAAAATTGCTTGAACTAATGTTGTCATAAAATACAATTTCTTTATTCAAAGTATCCATCACAATTAACCTTAAATCGGAAAAAGGTTTGGTTTTTTTATCAACTAAAATTTTAGTTGTTGCTAATCCCATTTTAGCATTATAATGTGATTGATAATCGGGGTTATAATTCGAATAAAATATTAAAAGTAGGGCATATCTATTTTTTATTTCGCTTCCAAAATGATTTAAAATAGAGCTTGCCGAAATATTTGATAACATATTTGGAGCGTCATCCAAATGCTGAAATGATTCTCTATAAATAGAAGTATCTATTAAAGGTAAATCACACTTTTCAATTTTATATTTAGATTTCAAC
>JAGNRR010000059.1 GCA_017988595.1 Chitinophagaceae bacterium | reverse complement strand
GCACTTGCTGTTGGGGATGATGGATTAATATTAATATCCAAAAATAGTGGGGATGATTGGGATGAAATTAAAACAAATTTTAGTGAAAATCTGACAAGTGTTTTTATATTAAATACCAAAAATGCAATTGCAGTTGGAGAAAATGGATTGATTTTAAAAATAGATTTGTAACTTCGGCAAGTGCTAATTGATAATCATTTTCGTGTTCATAATTATTTACGAATTTCGTTGACTGATGCGTGTAATTTTCGATGTTTATATTGCATGCCCGATGAAAATACACCTTGCACTCCTCACAAAAATTTAATGCAAGTTGATGAAATAGAAACGTTTGTAAAATTGTTTATTTCGCTAGGTGTAAATAAATTAAGACTTACTGGTGGCGAACCTTTGGTGCGAAAAGAAGCTGAAGAAATTATAGATCGTATTTCAACATATAATGCAGATTTACACATTACAACTAATGGCTATTTGCTCAAAGAATTTGAGCCTTGTTTTAAAAAAAATAATTTAAAAGGAATCAATATTAGTCTAGATACGCTTGATGCAACTAAATTTTTTGTGCTTACACAAAGAGATAATTTTGAAAAAGTGATGAGCAATATTGATTATTTTTTAGGGTTAAATTATTCCTTGAAAATAAATGTAGTGATGATGAAAGGCATTAATGATAACGAAATTGTAGATTTTATATCTTGGACAAAACATTTACCATTGCATATTCGTTTTATTGAGTTTATGCCTTTTGATGGAAATTTGTGGAGCGATAAAAAATTGTTTCCAATGCAACAGATTATTGATGAAGCTAATGATCATTTTGACATTATTAAATTGCAAGATGAAAAAAATGATACCACCAAAAAATACAAAGTTGTGGGACATCAAGGCACTTTTGCAGTTATTAGCACGATGACTTCGCCATTTTGTAGTAACTGCAACAGACTACGTTTGACAGCTGATGGAAAACTAAAAAATTGTTTGTTTTCTAAAACTGAAACCGATTTATTGACACCATTAAGAAATAAACAAGATGTAAAAAATCTTATTTTAGAAACCGTATTGAAAAAAGAAAAAGAAAGAGGCGGACAAATTTTTGATTCCTTTTCTGATGTCCAAGCACATGAAATGAAAAATAGAAGTATGATAAAAATTGGTGGGTAGAATTTGAAAATTTACAATTCTTCTGTAACCACATCTCCTCTTAGTTTTCGGAAACGCAATCTTGCTTTTGGGGCAAAAGTGCTTCCTGAATAATCTACTATTAATTTTTCGTAAAGTCGTTTGGCTTCTTCTTTATTGCTAAAATGAATTTCATAAATTTCGGCAAGTTGAAAAAGGGCATCATCGGCCAAAACATCATCAGCATGTTTATCAATTATTTTTTGAAGAAATTTTGCTGCATCATTATAATTTCGTTCTCTATAAGAAATTTTTGCTCTTGTCATTAAAATATTATCGAGTAAAGGATGTTCAGGATATTCATTTTCTATTTCATTTAAAATAGAAATTGCAGTATCTGTTTTATTTTGATAAACAAATAAATCGGCTTGCGAAAAAAGTCGTAAGGGAGCATCATTACTGTCTTTTATTGGATTATTTTCAAGAATAAGAATTGCTAAATCCATCGCATCGTTTGAAATTAATTCTGATGTGGATGCTTTTAAAACATCAAGTTGAGCTTGCGCCCATTTAAAATCGCCATTGTAATACGTAAGTTTTGCGTTTTTAAATCGCGCTTCTTCGCCCAGCATATCTTGCTTAAAATCTTTGTCCACTTGCGAATACAAAAGTGTACTTTCCCATACATCGCCATCGAGCAAATAATAATCGCCCATATCTAATTTGCATCTGGCTTTAAATTGTTTGTCGATACCAAGAATTGAAATTACTTCACTTAATATCTCTATTCCTTTTTTGATATTAGAATTAAATCGAGCTTCCAAATCGGCATATTCTCTTATCGTTTCAGTAACTTTAAATTTAACATTATTAGCTAAAAAATTTTCATAATCTGCACATAAATTTTTTATTTCAACTGCCGTATAATTGTTTTCATAAATATATTTCTCTTTTGTGCAGCTGAGTTTAAAACTTTTGGCATTTAAATGATAAGGGTTTTCTTTTCCTTTTTCGATAACCGTATCAAAGGCATTTAATGCCTCATCATATTTTTTCTCTTTCAAACAGAGCTGCGCAAAATTTAATAATCTTCTGCCATCTTCATTATATTGTTTATCAAGTTTTATGATTTGGTTTAAAGCACCTGCATAATCTTTTTCTTGAATCTGTAGCCAAATAATCAAATCATAATAGGCAACCATATTGGGGTTTTGTTTTATATGAGTTTCAATTTTTGATTTTAACATTGGCTTTTTTTCGGGCATTTGCATAATCTGCAAAAAGGCCGCAAGAATAGATTCGCTTTTATTTGGTGCTGCAATGTAAAGGTCAATTAAGCTTTCAGTTGCTTTTTCAAAATTGCCCAATTTGTCATAAAGAATTGATAGCTCTTCGGCAAAAAGATAAGGGTTTTCTTTACCCGCTTTTTTTACTTCTTTTAAATAAACCTCAAGTGCTTCTTGCAAAAAACCTTCATTTTCCAACAAAATAGCTTTTGTTTTTACTTGCTGAAAACCTTGAACGGGCAAATCCATATATTTATTTAAGGCTTTATTGCTTTTTCTTTTTTCGTCAATTGCTTTATAAAAAACAGCTGACTTTAGCAATAAAAACTCATTATTTGGGGACTTTTTTAGGTTATCGGAAATTACTTTTTCAGCATTTTTATAATCTTTTATAGCTAATGCACTTTCTAGGTATGATGATAAAATTTCTTGATTATCGGGGTTGTATTCTAAAAGCTGTTTGAATGTAGCAGCAGCTTTTTCGTAATCTTTGCTACGCAAATGTTCACGAGCAACGTTTAGTAGTTGATCTTGACCAAATGCAACAACATTGAACAGTAAAATCAAAAAAACAATCGAAATTCTCTTCATTTTTTCAAATATCTGCCTTTTTATCTTAAACAAAAGTGAAAAGAGTGTAAAAATTTTAATTTCTGCTTGCAACATTGAAAATTGTGTACTAACTTAGAATTGTGGAATGAAAATTGTATAAAACAATTTAATATAAAAATAATATAAAAATTATGTGTGCAAAAGCAAAAGTGGCAAAACCAAATTTAAAAAAAGCATTAAAAGAAAATTTTGGTTTTGAAGAATTTAAAGGTGATCAAGAAGAAATCATTGCGAGTATATTAAGTGGCAGAGATACCTTTGTAATTATGCCAACTGGTGGCGGAAAATCATTGTGTTATCAATTGCCAGCATTAATGATGGAGGGTGTAGCTTTAGTAGTTTCGCCTTTGATTGCATTGATGAAAAATCAAGTGGATTTAATTCGTTCTTATAGTGATATTGATAAGATAGCACATTTTATGAACTCTTCACTTAATAAAGCTCAACTTACTGAAGTTCGTGAAGATTTGTTAGGTGGCAAAACTAAACTTCTTTATGTGGCTCCAGAAACGCTAACCAAAAAAGAAAATGTTGAGTTTTTAAAAGAACTGCCAATTTCTTTTATTGCTGTGGATGAAGCACATTGTATTTCTGAATGGGGACACGATTTTAGACCAGAATATAGAAAAATAAGAGATATTATTACTGAAATAAATCCTGAATTAAACATTATTGCACTTACAGCAACGGCCACGCCAAAAGTGCAAGATGATATTCAAAAAAATTTATCTTTAGTAAATCCAAATGTATTTGTTTCTTCATTTAATAGAGAAGCATTAATATATGAAGTAATTTCAAACAGAGGCAAAGACCAAACCATTAGACATATTGTAAAATTCATAAAAGGATTTAAAGGAAAAAGTGGTATTATTTATACGTTAAATAGAAAAACTACCGAAGATTTAGCAAGTATTTTAATGGCAAATGGCATAAAAGCAGTTGCTTATCATGCAGGCTTAGATGGAAAATTGAGAGCCCAGCGGCAAGATGAATTTTTGATGGAAGATGTGGATGTTATTGTAGCAACTGTAGCTTTTGGTATGGGTATTGATAAACCCGATGTGCGTTTTGTGATTCACTATAATATTCCAAAATCTATTGAAAATTATTATCAAGAAACAGGTAGAGCGGGCAGAGATGGACTTGGCGGCACTTGCGTACTTTATTTTTCATACAAAGATGTTCAAAAATTAGAACATTTGATGCGTGATAAACCGTTGAGCGAAAGAGAAATGGGCGCACAATTAATAAATGAAACTGTAGCCTATGCAGAAAGTAGCATTTGTCGTAGAAAAGTTTTGTTGCATTATTTTGGAGAAGAATATAAAAATGATAATTGTGGATGTTGCGACAATTGTTTAAACCCCAAAGAAAAAATAGATGTAAAAGATACTGTATTTACCATTCTTGAATGTATTAGACAATTAAAAGAACAATTCGCAATTGATTATGTAATCAATGTAGCACTTGGACGTGCTAATTCTCAAGTGCAATCTTATAAACATGACAAGTTAAAATGTTTTAGTCTGGGTGCTGAATTTCAAATGGATGATCATTTTTGGTTTTCATTAGTAAGACAAATGATGGTTGAAGGACTGATTAGAAAAGATATTGAAGAATATGGATTGCTGAAACTAACACCAAAAGGTAAAGCATTTTTGAAAAAACCTTATAAGCTTCAAATGTCTATGAATCATAAATTTGAAGATGCTGATGGCACAGATTTAGATGAATATGAAAGTAATATTGGCGGACAGGGTGGTGCATTAGATGAAACACTTTTAGAAATGTTGAAAGCGGTTCGAAAAGAAGTAGGCAAACAACATAATGTGCAACCATGGATTGTATTTATGGAAAATTCGTTGGAAGAAATGGCAACAAATTATCCTACTACATTGGCTGAATTAGAAAATATTCAAGGTGTGAGCAAAGGAAAAGCAATTAAATATGGCAAAAAATTTGTGGATTTAATAGCTCGATATGTAGAAGAAAATGAAATCGACAAACCCGATGATTTTGTGATGAAATCTGTGGTAAACAAAAGTGGTTTAAAAGTATTTATAATTCAAAACGTAGATAAAAAAATTCCTTTAGACACGATTGCTAGAAATAAACAATTGAAACTTGAAGAATTATTAGTAGAAATGGAAACTATAGTTTCGAGTGGCACAAAACTAAATTTAGATTATTGTATCGATGAATATGTAGATGAATATGACCAAGATGACATATATGATTATTTTCAAAACAGCGAATCGGGCGAAATAGAAGTGGCACTTAGTGATATGAAAGACAATAATATTACTATGGAGCAGCTTCAATTGATGAAAATTAAATTTCTTAGTGAATTTGCAAATTAATAAAAATTGATATTTTTTATCAAAAAACACATATTTGATAAAATATTTATTACATTTGCAAACCTTAAATGACACTACGGTGTCTCGATGGTGAGGTAGCTCAGCTGGTAGAGCAATGGACTGAAAATCCATGTGTCGGCGGTTCAAGCCCGCCTCTTACCACAAAAACCCTTAAAGCAATTTAAGGGTTTTGTCATTTATAAAGAAATTATCGTATTCTTCCTCCACGTAAAAAACGACTTTGGTAATAATTATTATTCAATAAACTTACAATAACCCCTTTTGATGATGATGCATGTACAAACTGATTTTCTTTTATAAAAATACCAACATGTGAAACTTCGTTGCCTGTGGTTTTAAAAAATACTAAATCGCCTTCTTGCAAATTTTCTTTTTTAATGGGTGTTGATAGTTGAAATATTTCTTTGGTAGTTCTAGGTAGTTTTATTTTATAAACAGTTAAGTAAATTGCATTTACAAATCCTGAACAGTCTACACCTTGTTTATTATTTCCTCCGTACTTGTATGGCACATTTATCCAAGAATCTATTTCAGATTTTAATGTTACAGATTCTTTTAATGTAATTTTTTCTTTAGATAATAAATGTTTTTTAGAAGCACAAGAAATTGTGGTTAATAAAATAATTAATAAATAAAAATTAGCATATTTATTCATATGATAAATGTAATAAAATTAAGAATTACTTTATGATAAAAATATTTTTTGTTCATCGTATAATGATTTTTTTATACAATTATTTTTCGTCTATCTTTGTTTGTGATGAAAAATCAAGCACTTTTTTTTTTATGGATGAGTTGCATTATTTCTTGTGCACCAAAAAAAGAATCAAAAAATATTTTTCGTATCAATCAAGTGGCAGGTATCGAAAGTCTTGACCCTGCTTTTGCCAAAAATTTAAATATTATGTGGCATACTCAAAACCTCTATAATAGGCTTATTGAGTTTGATAAAAACAAAAAACCAATTGGCTCTTTAGCAAAAAATTGGGAAATTTCGCCCGACAGAAAAACGTATATTTTTAATCTTAGAACCGATGTTTTTTTTCACGATAACGAAGCTTTTGCTCAAGGCAAAGGACGGAAAATGACAGCTCATGATGTAGTTTTTTCTTACAGCAGATTGGTAGACGATAAAGTGGCAAGCCCAGGTTCATGGGTTTTTAACGGACATATTGATGAACAATTTCCTTTTTCTGCAATAAATGATTCTACGTTTGTGTTAAAATTGAATGCACCTTTTAATCCTATTTTAGGAATTTTGAGTATGCAATATTGTAGCATTGTGCCAAAAGAAGTGGTTGAAAAATGGGGCAAAGATTTTCGAAGTCATCCATGCGGTACTGGTCCATTTCAGTTTCAACATTGGGAAGAAAGTGTAGTGGTTACTTACCTTAAAAATAAAAATTATTGGGAAAAAGACAGTCTGGGAAAGCGATTGCCTTATCTTGATGGCATAAAAATTTCGTTTATTGATAGTAAAGCATCTGAGTTTTTGATGTTTATGCAAGGCAATATCGATTTTATGAATGGCATCGATGTTAGTTTTAAAGATCAAGTGTTGGATAAAAAAGGCAATTTAAAAAACGAATATAAAGACAAGATTACTTTGCAAAAAAATCCGTATTTGAATGTTGAATATTTGGGCATTTTGCAAAATGAAAATGGCAACGAATTTTTGAAAAATAAAAAAATTAGGCAAGCCATAAATTTTGGTTTCGATAGAAAAAAATTAGTTACCTATTTAAGAAATAATATTGGCATGGCTGCCAATGCAGGAATAATTCCTACAAGCCTTGCAGGCTTTGATTCAAATCTTGTAAAAGGTTATGATTACAATCCTGAAAAAGCAAAAAAAATAATCGCTGAAGTAAAAAAAGAAACTCAAAAACCAATAAAAATTTTACTTCAAACGCCAGATAATTATACAGATAGATGCAGTTTTATTGCTTCGCAATTACAAGAAATTGGCATTGAAGTGCAAATAGAAATTTTGCAACCCAATATTTTACGAGAGCAAATGAGCAATAGCAAATCGTCATTTTTTTGGGCAACATGGATAGCAGATTATCCCGATGCTGATTCTTATTTATCGCTTTTTTATAGCAAAAATTCAGCACCGCCAAATTATACAAGGTTTAATAATAAAGCTTTTGATAAACTATATGAACAAAGTTTGACTATAGAAAATGAAGAAGAAAAACTACATTTATTTCACCAAATGGATAACATAATTGTAGAAGAAGCGCCTTGTGTGCCTTTGTTTTACGACGAAGTAGTTCATTTTTTACAGAAAAATGTACGTGGGTTTAAAACCAATAATTTGAATTTGCTTGATTGGAAAACGATATATTTTTAAATAGAATAACAAAATTTAAAATTTTAAATTGGAAGCATAAAAAAATGACAGATTGAGGAAAGTAAGTTTATATATTTTTATTCTATTAATTGGTTTTATTTTTAATTTAAAAAAATTGATTAATTAAAAAACATGTTTATATCACTTGATGAATTTTATGAAAAAATAATAAAATCCGATGAATATTGTTTTATTTGTTTATCTCATAATTCAAAAAAAACTTTTAACAATGAACATATCTTGCCAAAATGGATTTTAAAAAAATTCAAACTTTTTGACAAAAAGATTATTCTTCCTAACAAATCTAGTATCACTTATGGACATTATGTTATACCATGTTGTCTTGAATGTAATAGATTTATGAGCAAATTTTATGAAAAACCAATCAGTAATTTTCTAAAATTACCGTATGAAGAAATTATTGAAGAAATTAATAGTAAGATTGAAATAAAAATAAAACTTTTTCATTGGATAGCTTTAATATTTATGAAAACTCATATTAAAACTACTTTTTTAAATCAAAACAAAAATCCTAAATTAAATAGTGGAAAAATAAGTGATTTGTTTGATTGGGTTAATTTGCATCACATATATATAATGTGCAGAGCGCATTACACAAAATCAAATATACATAATAATGTTTATGGTAGTTTCTTTATAGTTCAAGGCATGTCTGATGAAAATAATAATTTTGATTATGTAGATTCTAGTTTAAGCCGTTGCATTCTAATAAAACTAGGAGAACTTTCCTTATTTTGTTGTTTAGATGATTGTAAAGTAGGAAATTATATTATAAATGATATGTTGCAAAATACAAAACAGCCTTATCATCCATTACAACTTAGAGAAATTTTAGCTCATTTATCATTTATAAACATAAATCTTAAGAATCGTCCTATTTTTTTTAGCTCTATTCAAAAAAATAATGAACATTTGATAACTGTTAAATTTCCTGATGAACCTCCAACTATTTTAGAAGAAAGAGATAGAGATTTTTCTATAGGTGATTTTTTATCTTTATTTGTAGAATCATATTTTGACAACATTATTGAGAAAGAAAAATATATTAAAGAAATTAAAGAAGGAAAGAGAGGTTATTTATTTGATTTAAATGGAGATTTTTTTAAAATGGAACTGTAAATTATCAACGTAATCTGTTGTTTGTATCTTCTCATTAGCGCAAGAATGAGGCACAACTTTGAGTGATAGTTTCGTGTGTGTTGTAAAATATACAAGCTAACTAAAGAATAGCCCTTTCGCCCTCGGCACTTATTTTGTGCAAATAAAAAATAAAAACAAAACAGACTTTAAAAAAGTGATAAAGAAGTAGAGATTCCCCTAAAACTTAATCTCTTCGTCCGTACTTGAATCCGAAAATTTGTATTGAATATATTCTAAATCATTATTTTCTTGTAAGCCAAATTTGCCATATTTCTTTTTCCAGGTTCTATAAATAGTCGAGAAAAATCCTTTGGTCAAATAACCATAAACTATTGGATGAACTGAAAGTACCAACGTATTTTTGATATGACTAGTCAAATATTTTACATGTTTTTCAATGTCATCTATCAATACTTGGCTGCTGCGCACTTTTCCAGAGCCTTGGCAACTTGGGCAAACTTCACTAGTAATAATTTTTGTGGCAGGGCGCAATCGTTGTCTGGTTATTTGAAGTAAACCAAATTTTGAAATCTGCAAGGTATTATGTTTTGCACGATCGCTTTTCATAAACTCATACATAGCATCCGAAACAGCTTTTCTGTTATCAGCACTTCGCATATCGATCAAATCCACCACAATAATCCCGCCAATATCTCTTAATCTTAATTGACGTGCAATTTCTTTTATGGCTTCCATATTGCAGTTCATTGCAGTTGCTTCTTGGTTTTCGCCACTAAATTTATGTCCGCTATTGACATCAATTACCGTCAATGCTTCGGTATGTTCAATAATCAAATAGCCGCCACTGTTCAACATTACCGTTTTCCCAAACGACGTTTTTACTTGTTTATTGATACCAAAATGTTCAAAAATGCTAGCACCATTTTTGTGCAATTGCACCATATTTTCTTTTTCAGGAGCAAAAGATGATATGTATTCTTTAGCACTTTTTACGATAGCTTCATCATTTGCAATAATGGTGTTGAAGTCATCGCTCAACAAATCTCTAAGCAAAGAGGTGGTTTTGTTTTGTTCGCTTAATATTTTTGAAGGTGCAGTAGATTCAAACAAATTGTTTTGAATATTTTTCCATGCTTCGATAAGGCTAAGTAAATCTTTGTGCAGATCAGCAGTGCTTTGCCCTTCGGCTGCGGTGCGCACAATTATGCCAAAATTATCAGTTTTGATGCTTTTAATAATTTTTTCAAGACGTTTGCGCTCATCATTTGAACTTATCTTTCTAGAAATGTTTACCGAATTATTAAAAGGCATCATAACAATAAATCTTCCAGGTAATGAAAGCTCGCAAGTAATTCGAGGACCTTTGTTTGAAATCGGTTCTTTGATAACTTGAACCAAAATG
>JAGNRR010000240.1 GCA_017988595.1 Chitinophagaceae bacterium | reverse complement strand
CTGCAGCCTTTTCATTCCTTTCATGTAAATTTGTTTTACAATGGAAATAATTTTTTCTTTAAATGAAATTGATGAAGTAGCAAAACAAATTTTGGAACAGCTTAATGAACATAAAATTATAGCTTTATATGCGGAAATGGGCAGTGGAAAAACTACATTGATAAAAGCCATTTGTCAGCAATTGGGCGTAAAAGATACCGTTAACAGTCCAACATTTTCTATCATAAATGAATATATAATTGATAAAAATAAAAAAGTAATCCACATGGATTGGTATCGATTGAAAGATGAACTAGAAGCAGTAGAAACTGGTGTTCAAGATTATTTAGAAAATAACAATAATTATTGTTTTATAGAGTGGCCAGAAAAAGCAGAAAATTTATTACCAGAAAATGTAGTAAAAATTTCGATTTCAAAAAATGAACATCATGAAAATAAAAGGCTATTAAAAATCATATAATATTATGATATTTCTTAGTTTTAAAATCCAATCATAAATAACTAACTTTACCAAATGAATCAAGTGATAATACCTTCTCGAGTTGAAATAATGAAGTTTTTAGAAAGTAGTGTAGATTTTATTAGCACTGATTATCTAAAACCAATTGAAACAAATTGGCAGCCTTCAGAGTTTTTACCTCAATCAAATTCAGAAGAATTTTTTGAAGAAATAAAAACCATTCAGGGGCAAGCTGAAAATTTAGATTATGATTTATTAGCTGTTTTGGTTGCAGATACTATAACCGAAGAGGCTTTGCCAACTTACGAATCTTGGCTTGCTGGAATGGATAGCATAAATCAACATTCCAAAGTGGGATGGATGAAATGGATAAGAGCCTGGAGTGCCGAAGAAAATAGACATGGTGATTTATTGAATCGTTATTTATATTTATGCGGAAGAATCAATATGCGAAATTTTGAAGCAAGTACACAATATTTGATAGCCGATGGATTTAATATAGAAGCACACAATGATCCTTATAGAACTTTTGTATATACAAGTTTTCAGGAAATGGCAACAAATATTTCACATCGAAGAGTAGCCAGTTTGGCAAAACAGAGTGGTAATACAATTCTTAGTAAAATATGTGGTGTTATAGCATCTGATGAAATGCGCCATGCAAAAGCATATAAAATTTTTGTTCAAAAAATTTTTGAAGTAGACACCAATGAAATGATGTTGGCGTTTGAAGATATGATGAGAAAAAAAATAGTAATGCCAGCTCAATGTTTAAGAGAGCTTGGTGTAAAAACAAATACTTTTGCTAATTTTAGTGACGCAGCTCAACGTTTAGGTATTTACACAGCTTTTGATTACGTTGACATTATGAGAAGTTTAATTAAAGAATGGGATATTGAAAACATAACTGGATTGAAAGAAACAGGTGAAAAAGCGAGAGACTATTTGATGTCGTTACCAGATAGAATGCAACGCATTTCGGAAAGAATTGTAATTCCTAAAACAGAATATAAATTTAATTGGATATTAGGTTAAAAAAATAAATAGTTGATAATTAAAAAAATAAAAAAACTCAAGCATTGCTTGAGTTTTTTTATTTAAATAGTGTTTTTTTTAATTTCTTTGATCTTTTGCTTCTTTGCTCAATGTGGCATGAGGTACTGCATAAAGTCTTTTTTTATCTATCAAAATTCCTTTTTCACGACATACACCATAAGATTTATTTTCAATACGAATCAATGCATTTTCAAGGTTATGAATAAACTTGATTTGACGACTTGCCATTTGATTTAATTGTTCTCTTTCATTTGATTGTGCACCATCTTCCATACTTGCATATCTATTTTCGGTGTCATCTGTTCCTGCTTCGTCACGGCGAGTAATTAATCCTTGTAAATAGTTAAGTTCAATACGTGCTTTTTCTACTTTTTCATTAATTAAAACTCTAAATTCTTCTAATTCGCTATCGCTATATCGAATCAATGTAGCTGTTGCTGGATCAATTCCATCAAGAATTGAAGGTCTTTTTTTCTTAATTTTTACAGGTTGAAACAAGTTGTTGTTATCAACATCTCTATTCAAATTTTTTGCATCTCTATGAGCAATTATTATGCCATCTGGATTTCTAAAAGAATTTATTGAATCTAAACTAGGTTTAAATTTTTCTTTTTTAGTAGGCTTTACAAAGGCTGATTTTTTTGGTGAAGGCTTTTTAGTTTCTTCAACTTTTTTAACCTCTGCTTTTTTTGGGGCAACTGTAGCTGCTGCTTTTTTTGGAGCTGGTTTAGTTTCAACTTTTTTAGGAGCTGCTTTTGCAATAGGTTTTTTAACTTCTACTTTTTTTGCAGGAGCTGCTTTTTTGGCAACTACTTTTTTCGCAGGAGCTGCTTTTTTAGCAACCACTTTTTTTGCAGGAGCTGCTTTTTTAGCAACTACTTTTTTCGCAGGAGCTGTTTTTTTAGCAACAACTTTTTTTGCAGGAGCTGTTTTTTTAGCAACCACTTTTTTCGCAGGAGCTTCTTTTTTAGCAACCACTTTTTTCGCAGGAGCTGCTTTTTTGGCAACAACTTTTTTCGCAGGAGCTGCTTTTTTTACTGCTTTTTTAGCTACAACTTTTTTAGCCATAATTTTAATTTTTTTGTACTGATATTTTTATATTTATTTCATTCAACTCAATTTCATGATTTAATTCATTTATTTGAGTAGAAAATTCAAGCTTGTCAGCTAAAATTTCCGTGCAAATATAGGTATAATAATTGGAGATTACGGGAACTAATTCCTCACATTTTTCTATCTTTAATATAATGCGATCGGTAAGGTCAAAATTTTCATCTTTT
>JAGNRR010000058.1 GCA_017988595.1 Chitinophagaceae bacterium | reverse complement strand
ACGGTATTAACAGCATGAAAGAATTAGCAAACAGCTTGATTCCACAATATAAATAAAGAATAAATTTTTTTTAAAACAAAAAACCACCTTTTAGGTGGTTTTTTGTTGATAGAAATATAACAACATTAAATTAGAATTCCCTTTCCTCTTTTTATCTTGCAACTTCGATTTAAGCCATGAAAGCAGATACGCCTTTAATGAAACAACATAATGCCATCAAGGCTCGATATCCTGATGCCATTTTGTTATTTCGTGTTGGCGATTTTTATGAAACATTTGGTCAAGATGCTATTACTGCTTCGCAAGTGTTGAGCATCACACTTACCAAAAGAAATAGCGGTGCAGCAAATTCTTTAGAATTGGCAGGTTTTCCTCATCATTCGTTGGATACATATTTACACAAACTTGTAAAAGCGGGTCATCGAGTGGCCATTTGCGATCAGCTAGAAGATCCAAAGCTAGCAAAAGGAATTGTAAAACGTGGTGTAACTGAATTGGTAACACCAGGAACAGCTACCAATGAAAAAATAATAGATACTAAAAACAATAATTTTTTAGCCTCAATTTATTTTAATAAAGAAAATAATGGCATTGCATTTGTAGATGTGTCTACTGGCGAATTTTTTTGTTCCGAAGGCAATGATGAGTATGTAGAAAAATTAATTCAAAGTTTTAAACCTTCGGAAATTATTTTTAGCAAAGAAAATAAAATGCACTTTGCCGAAAATTTTGGAACGAGTTTTTATACCTATGCGCTTGATAATTGGGTATTTGCCGAAAATTATGCTCGAGAAACACTTGAAAAACATTTTGATACCTTGTCATTAAAAGGTTTTGGTATTTCCGATTTGACAAATGCTATAATATCAGCAGGAGCAATATTGCATTATTTAAAAGATACTGAGCATGCACAATTGCAGCATATTACCAGTATTCAACGATTGATAAAAAACGATTTTTTGTGGATGGATCGATTTACGATTCAAAATTTAGAATTACTTCACAGCCCAAATGAACAAGGAAAATCTTTGCTTCAAGTTTTAGATAATTGTATTTCTCCGATGGGTTCTAGGCTCATAAAACGTTGGCTATTGTTTCCTTTGCAGGAAATAAATAAAATAAATGAACGTTTGTCCGCCACTTCATTTTTAATAAAAGAAAAAGAATTGTCCGAAATTATTGCGCAGCAAATAAAACAAATGGGCGATACAGAACGGATGATTGCTCGTATTCCATTGAAAAAAATTAGTCCTAGAGAAGTGTTGCATTTAGCAAAAGGATTAATTTGTATGGATGCCATAAAATTGGCAACACAGTTTGTTGATAATAATTATTTGAAGCGACTATCGGAACAAATAAATTCTTGCCAACTGATGGCAAATAAAATTATTTCTACATTAGTAGAAAATCCGCCAGTGGCAGCCAACAAAGGTGAACTCATTCAAAAAGGTGTCAATGCACAATTGGATGAATTGAAAGATTTTTCATCCAATAGTAAAAATTATTTAGTGGAAATTCAACAACGTGAAATTCAGCAAACTGGTATTTCTTCACTAAAAATTTCGTTCAATAATGTTTTTGGTTATTATTTAGAAGTTACCAATACCCACAAAGACAAAGTTCCTGAAACGTGGATTCGTAAACAAACATTGGCTAATGCCGAAAGATATATTACGCCAGAGCTTAAAGAATATGAACAAAAAATATTGGGTGCCGAAGATAAAATCTCCCTTTTAGAAGCCGAAATTTATGACAATTTATTGGTGGAACTTCAAGAATATATTTCGTTTATACAGCTTAATAGTTTTATCGCTGCGCAATTTGATGTATTGATTTGTTTTGCAAAAAATGCTCAAAATTTTTCTTTGCATTGCCCCGAAATAAATGATGGTTTTGAGTTAGAAATTATAAATGGTCGTCATCCTGTTATCGAGCAAACATTGCCATTGGGCGAAAGTTATATTTCAAATTCATTGAAATTAAACAAAGAGAATCAACAAATGATTATCATCACAGGTCCAAACATGAGTGGGAAAAGTGCTTTGTTGAGACAAACTGTTTTGATAACCTTGATGGCGCACATGGGCAGTTTTGTACCAGCCGATGAAGCCAAAATTGGGCTTACCGATAAAATTTTTACCAGAGTAGGCGCAAGTGATAATTTGAGTGGTGGCGAAAGTACATTTATGGTAGAAATGAATGAAACGGCAAGTATCATTAATAATTTAAGCAAGCGAAGTTTAATTGTATTGGATGAAATTGGACGAGGAACGAGCACATTTGATGGCATTTCTATTGCTTGGAGCATTGCCGAATATTTGCATCATCATAATTTTAAACCTTTAACGTTATTTGCAACACATTATCATGAATTAAATGATTTGGAAACGACAAATGAACGAATAAAAAATTTCCATGTTACTCATAAAGAAGTAGGGAATAAAATAATTTTCCTTCGCAAACTTGCCGAAGGTGGCAGCACACACAGTTTTGGTGTTCATGTAGCAAAAATGGCAGGCATGCCACCAGCTATTGTAAATCGAGCAAATGAAATATTGGCTATTTTAGAAGAAAAAAATCAAGCACATAATTTTCAAAAAAATATGAAAGAAGCGACAGAAAAAACAGTGCCATTTCAGTTAAATATTTTTGATGGCTTGAGCCAAGATTTAAAAAATATCAGAGAAATTCTCGAAGGTGTGGAAATAAACATACTAACACCTGTAGAAGCATTGATGAAGCTTAATGAGTTGAAGTCAATGTTGAAGGTGAAATAGACTTTAGAAAGTAATTTTAAATTTTTTTAATACTATTTTTTTAAAACTTCCAATTATCAATTTTATTGATACCTTTTTCATAAAATCTCTAAATAAAATTTAGGTTACATCCTTTTTGTTTATTAACTTGCTTACTTTATTTTAATACCTATGCAAAATAATTTTAACTTTTTTAGAAAAATATTTATAACAAGCATTATTATGCTATTTGTTTCAATGAAGATTAATGCACAATCAGTTGACATTTTTGCTTTAATGGATCGCACCGATTTAAAACTCGTTGAAATAGAAGCTATTGCACAAAAACACTTTGATGAAGTGGGACGAGGAAAAGGTAGTGGCTTAAAACAATATGAAAGATGGTTGTATGAAAAGAAATTTCATATTGACGAAAATGGCTACATTATTGCTCCAGAAGTAGAGTCAAAAGCATATAAATCAGCAACAGAATCAATTGGTGTAAATAAAAAATCTCGTGCACCTTGGGTAGAACTTGGACCAAAAGAATGGAATTATACCTCAGCTTGGAATCCTGGTGTTGGTCGATTAACGTCAATAGCAGCGCATCCTTCCAATTTAAATACAATTTATGTTACATCTCCAGGAGGAGGAATTTGGAAAACAACAAATAGCGGCACAACTTGGACTCCATTAATTGATAACATTGATGCTTCATGGATGAATTTATTTCATATTGCAATTACGCCTTCTAATCAATCTATAATTTATGCGGCACTAAATAGTGGTGGCATTTTAAAATCTACAAATGCAGGTGCCACTTGGGTTATAACAGGAAATGGACCAGCGGGTTCTAGAAAAGTATTAATTCATCCAACTAACCCGGATTTAGTTTTTGCAACTGCTAATAATGGTATTTGGCGTTCAACTGATGCTGGTGCAACATGGACAAATGTTCAAGCAGCAGCAAAAGAAGACATTGAATTTAAACCTGGTGATCCAACAATTATGTATGCTTCATCTAATGTAAATAGTCAAGCTGTTTGGAAATCAATTGATGCAGGCGTAACATGGACAAATGTGGGCAATGCAAATGGTATAACAAATAGCGGTAGAACATTATTAGGTGTTTCAGCAGCAAATCCAAATGTGGTTTATGCCGTTCAAGCAAGTGGATCAAGTTTTGGAAGACTTTATCGTTCTACAAATTCTGGAACATCGTTTACAACTCAGGTAGTAGGCTCAACTGCAGCAGGAACAAATTATTTTGGTTATGATCCTGATGGAACTGGTAGTGGTGGACAAGCAACTTATGACATGGTAATTGCTGTAAATCCAAATGACGCAAATAATTTAATAATCGGTGGGATAATTTTATGGGAATCTACAAACTCTGGTGCAGACTTTACAGCAATTACTGAATGGAGTTATCCAAATAGTACAGGTTACACTCACCCAGATATGCATGCTTTAGAGTGGTTTACACCTACAGGATTATTTAGTGGTAGTGATGGTGGAATATATAAAAGTACAAACGGCGGAACTAGTTTTACTGATTTATCAACAGGATTGGGAATAAAACAATTTTATAAAATATCATGTTCAAAATCAAATGGCGCAATTGTAACAGGAGGTGCACAAGATAATGGCACTTCGTATCGCCAAGTTAATGGAGATTGGATAGATTGGTTAGGAGCCGATGGAATGGATAATGTTATTTCTCCAACAAATATCAATAAAGTAATAGGAACTAGTCAATATGGAAATATTTATAAAACAACAAATGGAGGTACTAGTTATACAGGGTTAAATCGACCAACAGCAGGAAATTGGGTGACACCTTTGGCAATGCATCCTACAAACGAAAATATTGTTTGGGGAGGTTGGAATGGTATTTATAAATCAACAAATTTTGGAACAAGCTGGACAAAAATTTCGGGTAATACTATAAATTCAAATTTAGATTGTATAAATGTTGCAGCTTCAAACACAGATTATGTTTATGGTTCAGATGGAGCAACATTGTATGTAACAACTAATAATGGCGCTACATGGGCTACGCGAACAGCCCCATCTTCCATTACATCAATAGAAGTTAGCCCAACAGATCCAAATAAAATATGGATTACTTGTAGCAGTTCTAATAATAGAGTTTTTATGTCTACAAATGGAGGTGTAAATTGGACAAATTTATCGGCTGGTTTGCCAAATATTTCAGCTCGTTCGATAGTTGTAGATGACGATGCACAAGAAAGTCTTTATGTTGGAATGAATATCGGTGTTTATTCTAGAAATAATGTAGATACCAACTGGTTGTTATTAGGAACAGGATTGCCTTTAGTTGCTATTAATGAAGTAGAATTACAACAATCTACTAATAAAATTCGTGTTGCAACTTACGGTCGAGGAGTTTGGGAAACTGATTTAAATTCCATTCAATGTATTGCACCAACAAATTTAAATTCAACAGCCATAACCTATAATTCAGCAACAATAAATTGGAATGTTGTAGCAACAGCAACATCTGGTTATCAATATGTAATAAATAATAGTCCAACACCACCAGGAGGTGCAGGAAATCCAATTGGAACAAATACTTATGCAGCCTCAGGATTAAACGCAAACACAACTTATTATTATCATGTTAGAAGCAATTGTGGTAGCGGAAATTTATCAGGTTGGACAACAGATTCATTTACAACTCTTCCAGCACCATGTTTAACGCCAACAAATTTAAGTGTAAATATGATAACTGCAGCTGGTGGAACAATAACTTGGGATAATATGCCAGGAGCTTCTAGCTATGAATATGTATTGAGTACTTCAAGCGCTACTCCAACCGGATTTGGAAATCCAGCACCTTCAAACAGTTACATTGCAACAGCTTTATTACCTTCAACGACGTATTATTTTCATGTCCGCACACTTTGTGGATTAACAAATTACTCAGGCTGGACAATGATTAGTTTTACTACATCAGAGTCTACAACAGATATCAATTCTATTGAAAAACAATTTATAGATATTAATATTAGTCCAAATCCTGCTAGCACAACATTAAACATAAATTATATTTTAAATACCACTTTTGATTATATTGATATGCAAATTACCAATGTCAAAGGTCAAGCTGTTTATAATGAAAAAATAGGTGGAAATGTTGGTAGAAATAAAAAATCAATACCAGTTGAATCAATGGCAGAGGGCGTTTATTTTATAAAATTAACAACAGATAAATTTTCCGAAGTAAGAAAATTTACCGTTTTAAAATAAATAATTAAAAAATAGTATTGAAAAGTAAAAAAACTAATTAATATTGTATTTCACAATTTAAAACAATAAAACACTATGGGATTATTTTCATTTTTAAAAGATGCAGGAAAAAAATTATTTGGAATTAAAGAAAAAAAAGCCGACGAACCTGCCGTAATGAGCGCTGAAGAAATTGCAGAACAAAATACTGCAATCACAACTTACATTAATGGTCTTGGATTAGACATTAGCAATCTTGGTGTAAGCATTGATGCAAATGGAAAATTGACATTGACCGGCGATTGTGCAAGCATGAGCGATTACGAAAAAATGTCTTTAGCAGCAGGTAATATTGCAGGAGTAGCAGAAGTTGACAATCAAATGAGTATTGGCGCCGAAGCAGCTGCGAGTATTTTTCATACTGTAGAAAAAGGCGATACACTATGGAAAATTGCAGAAACACATTATAATGATGGCGGCAAATATCCTTTAATTGTAGAAGCTAATCAACCATTGATAAAAGATGCAGATGATATTTATCCAGGTTGGGTATTGCGTGTACCACCAATCGCATAATTATTAATAAAAAAATTTTAAAAGCGCATCTTACAAGATGCGCTTTTTTTTGCCATTAAACGTTTATTTTTTACCTTTTATATATTTGATTAAGAAAATATATAAATCTCTTTTGTTTTAAATTATATTTGTAACTCAATTAATAAATTTTAATTTAAAATAATAATATGAAAAAACTATTGCTCAGTATTTTTTGTCTTTCAATATCGTTGCAAAATTTTGCAGATAAAGGCATGTGGATTCCTAGTTTGATAAGCCAAAACATGGCAGAAATGAAACGACTTGGAATAGAATTAAACGCCCAAGATATATATGATGTAAATAAAAGTTCATTGAAAGATGCTATTGTGCATTTTGGTGGTGGCTGCACCGGCGAAATGATTTCGAAAGATGGTTTATTAATGACAAATCATCATTGTGGATATGGAAATATTGCTAGTTTGAGCACAGTAGAAAATAATTATTTACAAAATGGTTTTGTGGCAACTAGTCGTGAAATGGAATTGCCAGCACCGGGATTGTCTGTAAAATTTTTAGTTCGAATAGAAGATGTTACAGAACAAGTATTAGCAAAACTTGGAAATGCATATGGCGATGATGTGAGCACTAGAGTTAGCGAAATATCAAAAGTACTAACCGATGCGGCAAATGAAAGCGGAAAATATGAAAGCAATGTTAGAGAATATTGGGCAGGAAATAAATATTATCTTTTAGTATATCAAAAATTTACTGATGTGAGATTGGTAGCAACACCACCCGAAAGTCTTGGAAAATTTGGAGGCGACACAGACAATTGGATGTGGCCAAGACACACTTGCGATTTTTCTATGTTCCGAGTTTATTCAAATAATTTAAATCAACCAGCGCCATATTCTATCAATAATAGACCATATCAACCTCGTCATCATTTACCTGTTTCTTTAAAAGGAGTACAAGATGGTGATTTTGCAATGGTGATGGGTTATCCAGGAAGAACATCTCGCTATTTAACTTCATATGGTATTGATATGGCATTGACAGAATTTAATCCAACAATTGTAAAAATTAGAGATAAAAGATTGGCTATAATGCGCGATGCAATGGACATTGATCCTAAAGTAGATTTAGACTATTCATCAACTTATGCATCAGTTGCCAATTATTGGAAATACTATATTGGTCAAAGTGAGCAATTAAAAAAACTGGGTATTGAAAATCAAAAAAAGAATGAAGAAGATGCCTTTGAACGATGGGCAAGAGATAATGATAGACAATTATTAAAATTAATGCCAGATTATGCAGATGCATATGCAGAATATAAACCTTATGTAAAACATGGTTTATTTATTAGAGAAGGAATTGGGTCTTCAACGCTTAGCCAAATGGCTATGGCCATTGCCTCGTTGAAAACAATGGTAGATAAAAAAGAGGACAAAGAAAAAATTGAGGCAATGCTAAAAAGACTTCAATCGGCATTGCCAGGTATGAAAGAAACCATGTCTATGTCAATGGATAAAAATTTGTTTGAGGCAATGAATGCTATGTTTTATAGTGATGTGCCAAGAGCTCAACATCCAAGTATTTTTAATGAAATATTTAGAAAATTTGGCAATGAAGATTTACAAAAAACCTTTAAACAATACACTGATTATGTTTATACAAACACTGCATTATTTAGCGATGAAAAAATGAAAAAATTATTAACTTATGATAATTTACAACAGCTTTTTGAAGATCCTGCTGTGGCACATGCAATTAATATTGGTGAAAATTTTGAACAAAACTATGCACAAAAAAGAAAAGATTTTCAAGCGGAGATGTTTGAACTTGATAGAGCATATCAAAATGCATTATTAGAAAAAAATAAAAAAGAATTAATGTCGCCTGATGCAAACTCTACTATGCGATTGAGCTATGGAAGCGTTCAATCTTATGCACCACAAGACGCTGTTTCTTTTAAGTTTTATACTACAGCCTCAGGACTTTTAGAAAAATATAAAGCTGGAGATAAAGAATTTGATTTACAACCAAAAATTGTAGATTTATTAAAACGCAAAGATTATGGAGATTATGCAGATGCTAACGGAAATCTAGTAACGTGTTTTATCACCAATAATGACATTACTGGTGGAAATTCTGGAAGTCCTGTAATCAATGCAAAAGGCGAATATATAGGCTCAGCATTTGACGGAAACTGGGAAGCAATGAGTGGTGATATTGCTTTTGACGAAAGATTCAAACGTACAATTGTTGTTGATGCAAGATACATTATGTGGGTTTTGGACAAAGTTCTTGGCGGCAGAATGTTGCTTGAAGAAATGGATATTAAAAATTAATCCTAGTTAATTTTACAATTAAAAGCGACGAAACATTTCGTCGCTTTTTTTTATAGTATAAAAATTCTCTATAAAATTATTTCTCAAAAAAAACTTACCTTTGTATTTCAATAAAATATATTTTATGTCATTTACATTACCTACATTAAATTACGAATACAATAGTTTAGAACCACATATTGATGCAAAAACTATGGAGATTCACCATAGCAAACATCATCAAGCGTATATTACTAATTTGAATAATGCTATTGCTGGCACCGAATTTGAAGGGAAAAGCCTTGAAGAATTAATGAGCATGATTTCAAAAACTTCACCTGCAATAAGAAACAATGGCGGTGGACATTTTAATCATTCGTTGTTTTGGAAAATTATTAGCCCAAATGGTGGAGGCGCTCCAACTGGAAAATTGGCAGAAGCTATTGAAAACGAACTAGGTGGTTTTGAAAAATTTAAAACAGATTTTGCACAAGCAGCGATGACTCGTTTTGGAAGTGGTTGGGCTTGGCTTTGCGTAAAAGGCGATAATAAATTATGTATATGTTCTACACCAAACCAAGATAATCCATTAATGGATACACCAGATGGTTGTGGTGAGCCAATTGTAGGATTGGATGTTTGGGAGCATGCCTATTATTTGCATTATCAAAATAGAAGAGCAGATTATGTAGCAGCTTTTTGGAATGTAATTGATTGGGAAATAGTAGGAAAAAGATATGAAGAATTAGTTGGATAAGAGGAATTAAGAATTTTTTTTTAAAGCGAACAAATTTTGTTCGCTTTTTTTTGTTTAGAAAGTTAAGCCAAAGCCTAAATTAAAACCTCTATGCCCCAATATGTTTTCAGAATGAAATTGAGTTGTTTTGCCAGAATTGCTTATAGAAATGATATTAGAATTTGTTAAAGTAAAAGTGGTATTTTTATTTAAATATCTATAATATAGTTCATATGATAAATAAAAGTGTTTATTAAAATGATAGCTTGATTGTAAAGATATTTTAGGTAATGTAATGTTGGATTTTTCATTTTTTTCAATTCTATCTATGATTTCAAAATTTTGAATAAACATATATGAATTGTATTTAATGTTAAAATTAAGAATCGATAGACCTCCTAATAAATTAAAATCAATGTGACTTTTTTTATTTTTTAATTTTAGTTCTAAAAGCTTATAATTCAATAAAAAGTCAAAATTGTTAGTTGTTAAATGATAATTATCAATATAAGAATGAACTAAATAATCATTTGATGTATTCTCGATATCAGTGAATTTTAGATCTTGTAAATTTTTTTGATGTTCAAAGCCTAAAGAAAAATTGAGATTATTAATAATTTTTGTTGAAAATCTAGCACCAAATGTATTAAACTGAGCAATACCAAAAGAACTAGAATTGGTATAATAAATGTTTAAAT
>JAGNRR010000057.1 GCA_017988595.1 Chitinophagaceae bacterium | reverse complement strand
ATGTAGGCTTGCTAGGCAGTGAACATAAAAAAGCAAAAACCTATTCACATGGTATGAAACAACGTTTGGGCTTGGCTCAGGCACTAATTCACAATCCCGATTTTATTATTTTAGATGAACCCAATACAGGGCTTGATCCCGAAGGCATTTTGGATTTGCGAAATACCATGTTGCAATTAAATAAAGAACAAGGAAAAACCATTTTGTTTTCATCACATATACTTCATGAAGTGGAATTGGTTTGCGATGCCATGGTGGTTATCAATAACGGAAAAAAAATTGCCGAAGGAAAAGTAAGTGAATTGCTTTCAAACGAAGATTTGGTGATTTATGTAGAAATGGAAAATCCCACTTTTGCGCAGCAAAAAATAGAACAAAGTGAATGGCAAAAACATTTTATAAAAATAGAAGAACATCTTTTTTATTTTTCAATGGGAAAAAACACCTTGCCTTCATTTGTACATTTTTTACAGCAAGAAAACATTTCATTTCTTAGATTGGATTATAAAAAACAACTTGAGGAATATTTTTTAAAAATCACAAAAAATAATTAGTAATGGGCGCATTTGGTGGAATTTTAAAAAACGAAATTATAAAAACCATAAAAAGACCTCGTTCCTTTATCGGTTTTGGTGTCATTATTTTTGTCTGTTTAATGCTTCAATTAGCATTTTTAAATGATGGAAAAAATATTCTTTCGTTTATCACAGGACAATTTGAAAACACTTTTGACATTCAAGGTAAAGTATTGAATGGCAATTTAATTTGTTTTGTGCTGCTTCAAACGTTAATTGTGCAAATGCCCATGTTAGTGGCACTTGTAACTGGAGATTTAATTTCAGGCGAAACTGCTTCGGGCACAATACGATTTTTATTAACTCGACCTTCGAGCCGCACTCAAATTGTATTTGCAAAATGGATTGCAGGAATGATTTATACTACACTTTTATTAATTGTTTTAGGCATAATGGCATTAGTGGTTTCATTTCTTATTTTTGGCAATGGCGATTTAATTTCACTAAATAGCGAAGCGATGACAATTGTAAGAGCAGATGATATTGCATGGCGTTGGGCTTTTGCATTTTTAATTGCATTTTTATCATTAGGTGTGGTTGCTACTTTGGGTTTATTTCTTTCATGTATTATAGACAATTCTATTACGCCAATTGTCTCTGTAATGGCAATAATTATTGTGTTTACCATCATTGGCATGTTTGATTTGCCAAGTTTTGATGTCATAAAACCATTTTTATTTACAACCCACATGATTAGCTGGCGCAATCTTTTTGAAGAACCAATTCCTTTTAAAGATATCTATATTTCATGTATAATTTTATTTTTTCATATTGTAGCATTATTAGCTGCTTCAATATATTTTTTTAACCGTAAAGACATTACCGCATAAATGAAATTTCTATCGACACTTTTTTTATTTTTTATAATTTTTACTTCGCAGGCACAACAAAAAGATGCTTCTTTTTACATAAAAGAACTCAATGCTAAATTTGCAAAAGTGAATGATTACAAAGCAGATGTTTTTATGAAATTTGATTTGCCTGGCGTAAATATCTCTAACCTTAGCGGAAAAGTTTTTTACAAAAAACCAGATAAATTTAAAATCAAAGCAAAAGGGATTTTTGTATTACCGAAACAAAATCCAATGCAAACAATTATTAGTATGCTTAAAAATCCTTCGAGTTATACAGCCGTAATTTCAGAATATGAAACTATTGCAAAAAATACTTATGCTGTTCTAAACATTATTCCACTTAGCAATGGCGAAGAATTAGATATTGTGATTGGAAAATTGTGGGTAAATACAGCAAATCCATTAATAATGAAAAGCGAAATAACGACTAGAAATAATGGCACAATAAGCACGTTTAATACTTATGGAACCTTTGCTGCTTATGCCCTTCCGGATAAAATGACAATGAAAGTGGATATGAAAAAATTTAAATTACCTAGATTACTTTCTGGTGATTTAAATAAAAAATCGACAAAAAATAATACCACTGCAACAAATACAAAAGGAACAATAAATTTAAACTTTAGCAATTATAAATTGAATACAAAATTTGCAGATACTGAAATGAAATAGTTTTTTTTACTTTCTAAAAATAAATTCCTAAAAAAGTATTTACATCAGTTCCTCTACCCGATTGCATATTTATTAATGGCATTAAATTATTTGAACCTATTCCGAATTTTATTTTTGCCAATCGAAATGAAATATTTGCGCCAGCCATACTCACATTATTTCCTCCCAAAGTAGCATTTACACCCAAATTAATTCTATTCAATATACTATAATTATAGCCAATATTTATGGTGGGTGTTTTGCTTGAAGATAAATAATTATTAAAACCTTGCAAGTAAGTTAAACTTGTGCGATGTTTATAAAATGGTATTTTTGCTTTAGGCTTAAAACCAAATTGATATACCGCATTTAATAAAAATTTACCCCCTAATGAAACCGAATAGGAATCATAAGTAACATCTGGTTTTATGATATTTAAAAGTGAATCTTCATTTAAATTATCATAATTTTTATCCCATTCGTAGCCTTCATAAGTTACTTTTCCAGTTTTTTTATAATTGGCTACATTATTTTGAAATTTAATTTTACCCAAATCAATCAAGGCTAAATGAACTTGTAAATTATTATTCAATTCTGCCGAAACACCCCAATCTGTCGCAAATCCTTTTGCAGAATTTTTAAATGCATTTTTTCTAATATTATCAAGTTGAATGTCTTCAAAAACATTATTTAAACTTGATGTATCCACAGCTGTTGCAATATTTGCATCAAGGTTGATATCAAAATCTAATGCTCTTCCATCCGGATGTGTATACATTGAAATTGCACCTGGATTAACATTTATACTTGCTATGCCTTGTAAATATCGTAATCTTGTTGCGGCTTTAATATTCAGTTGTTGTTTTTTGATTTTTATAGCTTTGAAATGGTATGCTCCTGTAACAAAAAATTCGTTGTAGGCTAAGAAATTAAAACTTGGCAAAAGTGAAATTGTTTTCCCTTCAAATTGTTTATTGCCTTTTAAGGCTAATGAAAAAATATCGCTATTGAAATTAAAATTAAAATCAATTTTTTCCCTCATTCCTCCACCAAGAATTAGTTTCGGAATTTTCTTTTTTTTCCAAGCAACAAATGTAAAATTTACAATAGGTAAATCCAACGATGTAAAAACAGTATTAGATTTTTTTAAGCCATCTACATAATTATTAATTTCATTAGTGCCAAGTTGCCCACCATTTGTAATTGTTTGCAAATCGCCCAATGACATAAAATTATTACCAATTGCAAAATTTATATCATAAAACATAACATCGCCTCTACTATTATTATTTCCCAACAAGGTGGGCAAATATCGTGCGCCTAATGTTGAAGTATGAGGATTATTAATTTCATTAAAATTTATTTGGGCTTGTGTTTTTTGAACAAAAAAAGCCACTGCCATTATACATATTATTTTCTTCATAAAATATTATTTTATTTTAAGTTTTAATTTCAAATCACCAGTAAACTGAATGCCAAGGTAAGTTTCATCGTTTGCCAAAACTGTTGGTGTGCTATACCCATTAGTATTCAAATCAAAATCTATAATTGCTTTATTTGCAGATTTTATTCGTTGCACTTTTGCTGCATTTACCAAAATTTCATTTTTAGAACTATTTATTGATAACGGCGTACCTGTTAATGAATTTGTATTTATTCCCTGAACAATTAATCTAGTATTAAATAACGAATCAATAATATTATTTGTCAATGAATCGATAAAATACAATTGAAAATTTGTATTCAATGGCATGGCATTATCTACAAAAACATTAATTTTTCCACTAACTGTGGTATCAAATCCATTAGTATCTTGACTGAAATTTGCCTGAACTGTATCATTAAAAGAGGCTTGTTTATTTGTATATAATTCTACATTTTCAATTTCTAAAACTTTTAAACTTATTGAAAGTATTGATGGTGTTGTACTAAACGTAATATTATTTCCACCTGGTGATGAAAACTGCTCTAAGTAAATAAAAACAGTATCTTCAATCACTGAATTTAAAATATCAATACTAAAATCATATTGCTGATTGGGTAATATATCATTTAACACAGTGTGGGAATAAATTAAATTTGTTGCATCACTTGTGTTGGCATCTCTTCGAAATGAAATTTTTGTTCCAGTGCCAATAGTTATTGGAAATGCATTTGTAAATGATAATTCAATTTTTAAATTTTTCACTTTCAAACTTTTTATCCAACCCATAATAGGCTGTGCATATGGACCAACTTCTGGAATGTTTAATGCTGGCACATTAATTGGCACACCAGGATTATAGCCTATATCAAAAGATGGAATATCATGACTAAGCGAATTATTTTCCAATTCTTTAAGATTTTTAAACCCTATTTTTCCTTTTGCCAATGGCAAAAGCCAATCCGATTCCAATCCTATTTGATCTGCAATTTTAAATTTATTGCAACTATAAATGTTTAATAAAACAAAACATATTAAGATAATTTTTTTCATAGGTTTATTATAATTGAAAGTTTAAAATTAATATAAAAAAAACAATTTTAATATTAAAAAAAGGCAAGCATTTTAAAATACTTGCCCAAAAGAATTACTATTATTTTTATTAAAGTTATCTGATCAGGTTAATATCACCTTTTAAAAAGTCTGTTCTGCCAGTAGGATAAGCCACACGCATCATATAATGATAAGTACCCATATCCTGCGGAACACCTTTAAATGTGCCATCCCAACCTCGAGAAATATCCCTTGTTGAAAATACTACTTGTCCCCAACGATTGTAAATATTAAATTCTTGAACTTGAATTAGTTTTCGTGCAATTACTTTAAAAATATCATTATTCCCATCACCATTTGGAGTAAAGGCATTGGGCACAAAAACATCTTGCATAATCACTTTTATATGAACAGAATCTGTTTGAGGACAACCATTATATAAACTCACTCCTGTAACTGTGTATGTAATATCTTCCAACGGAATTGCTGTTGGATCACCACTTGTTACATAAGATAAATAAGTTGATGGTGTCCAACCATAAAATGGAGCACCAGTTGCTAAAAGTTTCACTTCATCGCCCAAATAAATTGTAGTATCATTATTCCACAATGTCATGGTAAATGGCGGATGATTTTCTACGATAGTTCTTAATGTATCTTGACAGCCATGAGGTTCTAATAAAACCACATAATAAACTTGTGTGCCAAATGCTGTAGAAATTGGATTTGAGCAAGTATCGCAGCTCAATGTATTGGCTGGATACCATAGATATTGTCCTATTCCTCCTGTTACCCAAAGTTCTATAGGTGTGCCATCGCAAACTAATGTATCTGGTTTTACATTTCCTTGTAAAAATGGCCAAACAGTAATATCAAAATTATCAGTTGCTGTGCAACCTGCATTTGGCGAAGTTAAGGTTAATGAAATATTTTGAGTTGTAGTTCCAACAAATGTTGGTGTATAAGAATTTGTATTTATTAAATCTGTACTTGGCGACCATAAAATATTATAATTAAATGTCGGTGAAACATTTGCATTAATCTGAATACTATCTCCTTCGCAAACTTCTAAATCTGGCAATGAATTAATAACAGGTATAGGGTCTGTTTTCACAGTAAAAGATTTTGAAACAGGAGGACATGAATTATAATTTCCTGTAACGGTATAAAGTTGTGTACCAAAATTTTGAGGAGTTATTGTAGTATTCATCAAATTTGGATTGAGCACATCAACTGCTGGCGACCAGGAAATAGCAATTCCAGAATCCGCATATCCACTTGTATTTATCGAATTTCCTAAACATATTGAGGTGTCGTTATTAAATAATGTAATATCAAGCTGTTCTCTAACTTCAATCGTAATTGAATCTGTTATAACTTGAGAGCAACCTCCCAAAACATAAAGTGTAATGAATTCTGTTCCTTCGGTAATTAAATCTTGAAATGCATATAATTGAATTGTTCTAATTGTATCATTTATATTATTGGTAAAAATTACAGTATCTTGAAGTTGATTATAATCAATTCCATTTTGAGCATTTCCTTGAATTAAAAATTGAACTGTATCGGCATTTGCAATTCCTAAAACTATTTTTCTTGAAAGAACTAATTCGGCAGTATCACAACCTTCAATTATATAAGGATTTCCATTGGCACTACTCAATCCTGTCTCTAAACGAACATTTACTTCATTTGAGCTAAAACTACCCGCTTCTAAAAAAACACCAGAATCTAATATACCATCTTGAGCATCTGCTATTGCCAATTTCATATGATAAGTTGAACATGGTATTACTTCAGATTCAGCAATTAAAACAGTTGTAAAACCTGGATAATTTACAGTTGTTGTTGCAGTATTACAAACAAAATAAGCACATGTATTATTTACAGCATTAAAAGCCGCACAACCTGGTGTAAGATTAAAACAAAAATTTGCTGTATTGCAACAGCCTGGATTATTTGGACAATAAATTGTACTTACCCCTACTGGACATGATGGTGAACCTGGCACTAATGCAATATTTTTTGCTCCATTTGTAAATGGTCCAGCGATTCCAGGACCTGAAACAAAGAATCCAAATACATCATTAAAACTTGTGCAAGTCCAACCCGGATATTCTGACGAACCAAAAACATATTTAAATTTTACAGAGTCGCCAATTGTTGTAAAATCAAATTCTAAAATACATGCATCATAAGTTGGTTTTGCACATAAATTTGTCAAATCTACATCTCCAGGAAAATTATGAGATGTTGAAGCAAAACCACCTGGACTATTTACACCTCCCACTAAAGCTGTTGTGGCTGCAGTTCCAGATGTTAATACTATTCCACTATCTAAATTTAAATTACTTGTAATTGTCGTAAAATCTCCACTTGCTGTACCAGGACAATTTAATGTAGCATTTGTGACTGTAACCCCAGTTCCTATCAAACGTTGAGCTAAATTATTAGCATTTGAATTACTGTTTACTGTAATTTGAGCTTTCAATTTTAAATTGAATATTAAAATTAAACTAGCTAAAAGGATATATTTTATATGTCTCATAATTGTAAATTTAACTAAAAAATGTAATATCTCTAAAATGTTGAGTTGTTACTTTTTAACATAGACGATATTTTCATATGAATAGTTGGGTTTTCTCTAATTTTTCTTTAGATATTAAGAATAAAAAAAATTAACTTTGCCAACCAATTAAAACTTTTTAATGAAATCCATATTTTTAAAAGAAATACGATCCTTTTTTAGCTCCTTGGTTGGCTATTTTGTTATTGTATTATTTCTATTAGTTGCTGGTTTATTTATGTGGGTAATGCCAGATACTAATATTCCTGATTTTGGCTATGCCTCAATGGACCGTTTTTTTAGTTTTGCACCTTGGTTGCTTATTTTTTTAATTCCAGCCATCACCATGCGCACTTTTTCGGATGAATTTAAAAGCGGCACCATAGAATTTCTTGCCACAAAACCTTTACAAAATAAAGATATTATTTTAGGTAAATTTTTTGCATCATTTGTTTTAGTAATTATTTCAATTTTACCCACACTGCTTTATGTGTATAGCATTTCGGCATTAGCTATCACCAATCACCAATTGGATATGGGAAGCATAATTGGCTCCTATCTTGGCTTGCTTTTTTTAGTTGCTGCTTTTACATCTATTGGTCTTTTTTGTTCGGCAAGTACCGAAAATCAAATCATCTCTTTTTTACTTAGCGTTTTCGTTAGTTTTTTATTGTATATGGGTTTCGAATCGGTAAGTAAATTGCCTTTTTTTGCAGGAATGTTGGATTACTATATTAGTCAATTCGGGATGACATTTCATTATAGTTCTATCAGCAGAGGTGTTTTGGACTCCAGAGATTTGGTTTATTTTTTATCCGTATCTGCACTTTTTTTATTAGGAACAAATCTTTTTTTACAAAAACGAAATTGGAATGGCTAAAAATATTTACGGAAAAAAATCGAAAATTTCTCGTTTTGTAATCATAGCTGCTATTTTGCTATTGCTAAATATTATTAGCACTAAGCTCAATTTTAGACTTGATTTGACAAAAGAAAAAAGATTTTCGTTGACAAGCACAACTAAAAAATTGCTTTCGCAAATGGACGATGTGGCGTTGATAAAAATATATCTTACAGGGAAATTTCCAGCAGGATTTATAAAACTTCAAGAAGCCACAAAAGATATTTTAACGTCATTTAATACATACAGCAATGGAAAAGTAAAATTTGTTTTTGAAAATCCATTGGAAGGAAAAAGTGAAAAAGAAATAGAAGAAACCTATAAAATTTTTGTAGAAAAAAATATTCAAGGCATCAATCTTCAAGTACAAGGTGATGAAACAGAAGGCTATTCTCAAAAACGAATATTTCCAGCTGCTTTAGTATCTTATAAAGGCAAAGATGTGGGTGTAAATCTTTTGGAAAATCATATTGGTATGAACTCCGAAGAATTGCTCAATTATTCCGAATCACAATTGGAATATAAATTTGCTCAAGCCATCAAAAAAACTTTAGCTACCGACAAAATTACCATTGCCTATGCAGCAGGACAAGGTGAATTATTGGATTATCGTTCGGCAGATATGTTGAATACTTTAGCAAAAAATTATCGTATTGACACTTTGGATTTAAATCAAAATTTTGAAATTCCTTTAGTTTACAAAGCTTTAATCATTTGCAAACCTACTCAACTTTTTCCTGAAAAAGTAAAATTCAAAATAGACCAATACATTATGGGTGGCGGTAAAGTACTTTGGTTGTTGGATAAATTAAATGCTTCAATGGATACCCTTCGAAATGTTGAAGCTTTTATGGCAAATGATTATGGAAATAATCTGGACGACATGCTTTTTAAATATGGCGTTCGCATAAATCCAGATATCGTTGAAGATTATCAACAAAATAATCCAATTCCAATTACCATGGGGATGATTGGCGATCAGCCCGATATAAAATTATTGCCTTGGGTGCAATTTCCTTTTGCATTGCCTACTTCAAAACATTCTATTGTAAAAAATATGGATGCTGTAATGTTTCAATTTGCAAGTAGTATTGACACCATCGGAAATCCAGAAATAAAAAAAACAATTTTATTGGAAAGCAGTAATCGTAGCCGACGAGTTCCTGCTCCTGTAAGAATAAGTTTGGCAAATTTGCAATATAAACCAAAAGTGGAATTATTTCAAGAACGAAATATTCCGATGGCTGTTTTGCTTGAAGGCAAATTTTTATCTGTTTTTGCAAATCGTGGAATTGATCCTCAGTCTATGTCAATATATCAAGATTCGTTGGGCAAAAAATTTTATACCGAAGCAGTTCGAGAAAATAAAATGATAGTAGTAAGCGATGCCGATGTTATGGTAAATGATGCCAGCATGAAACGAGGCATTATGGAAACAGGCTATTATCAATATACCGACAAGCTTTTTGCAAATAAATCTTTTCTTTTAAATTGCCTTGAATATTTAGTAGATGACAATAATGTGCTTGATGCCAGAAACAAAGAATTGAGTTTGCGATTGCTAGACATGCCTAGAGTAAAAGCTGAAAAATTGCAATGGCAATTGCTCAATATTATTTTACCTATTATTTTAACATTATTTTTTGGCAGTGCATTTTTCTTTTTTCGTAGAAAAAAATATACAGGAAAAGTATCTTAGAAATTTTATTATTTCAAGAAAAATTTTACCTTACATAAAAATAAAACGCCTTGGCTTTAAGTAGAATTTGGAGTGCATTTATCATCATTGCTTTTGCAATTGCTTGTATAAAATTTTTCTTCGTTCCAAACGAAAAAAAAATTTTCAATATCATGATTACTGGAAAATCAAAAGATTCTTTGGTGGTAAATCAAATTGCATCTGCACCAATTACTGCTTTTGAAAAACTCCGTTTGGATAGTGGTTTTGTAATAAAAAAAGATAATTTATTTTACAAAAAAAACGAAACACAAATCGATGTTGTAAAAGTACCTCAAGCATCTGGTATTATTCAAACAGCGAAAGACTCCGTTGACTTAAGTTTAAGTTTAGTTGGAATAATGGCGCTTTTTATGGGTATAATGGCAATAGCTGAAAAAGCTGGTGGAATTCGATTACTAAGTAAAATCATTGGACCATTTTTTTCACAATTATTTCCCGATTTGCCAAAAAATCATCCTGCCATGGGACACATGATGATGAATTTTTCTGCAAATCTTTTAGGATTAGATAACGCAGCCACTACATTTGGATTAAAAGCAATGGAAAG
>JAGNRR010000239.1 GCA_017988595.1 Chitinophagaceae bacterium | reverse complement strand
TCACAAATTATTTTAGCCAATCCTTTTGATAGCAATTCTTTTTCTGTAATTTTTTTACCAACTGTAAAACTTTTAAATTTCAAAAATTCCACCATTTCATTTCCTGCATCGTAGCCCTTTGGTGGATTTTTTAATTTCTCCCCTTCAATTTGATTAAATGACTTAATAAACGATTTGTCGTTTACAATTTTTAAAAAGGCTTTACTTTCATAATCTATTTCTTGTCTAATTTTTGCCAATTGTTCTGGCATGGGCATCCAAATTCCACCACCCACAAAAGAATTTTTCAAATCAATATGAACATAAAAACCTGCATTGCTAGATTTTTTTCCATCAATTGAAAAAGCAATGCCAAAATTTGTTTTATAAGGGGATTTATCTTTAGAAAAACGCACATCCCTATTCAATCTAAACATACAATTTTTTGGCACCAAATCTCCATATCGTTTATCTTTTTTGGTTAAAAAATCTATACATTCTTTTGCAAGCATTTCAATATTTTCCTTAGCATTTTCATAGCTTTTTTTATTTGCCAACATCCACTCACGATTATTATTTTCAGTTAAATTTGAGAGGAATTGCAAAGTCGATTTTTCAATCATATGAATATTATTAAGTTTAAAAATAGTAAAATTAAAAAAGATGTTTTAACTTTCCCTTTTAAAAGTAAACAATTAAACCAATGAATCAAAAATTAATATTAGCTTTCGGAATTACTTTTGGTGTTTTAAGTTTTTTTGATGTTGCTGCACAATCTGGCAAAAACAAAAAAAGTCGTTATTTTCAAAACAATCCTGCTGATGAAGAAGTGGATGTAAAAGGTTTTGAATTTGATTATCAAAAAAGAAAAGACCGACAAAATTTAGAGAAAAAAATAGAAAAAGAAGAATACATTGTTGATGTAAAACACAGCGACGAAGTAGGTAAATATACTGGTGAAACTAAAATTAAGAACGAAGTAAAAGCGGCTCCAAAACCAAAAGTTCTTCGTGATAATAGCAAAATGCACTGGAATCTTTTTGGCAAAAGAAGAGAAGCTACACCGAAAAAAGTAGATAACAATATTTATATAGGCATGAGCAAAGAAGCTGACGAATATAGAACAACTGTTGTTACTAAAAAATATACTAGCTTGGACATTTTAGCCGATGATTTAGATTTAGCAAGAATTCAACGTCCAGTTTTTAAAGGTATTTGTAGCGAATGTGATATCGATGTTGACCGAATTATTACCGATAAAAACTTGACAAGTTTGGAAAAAAATTATCGTTTAAAACACTCTTACATGCTTCGCGATAAAAGACTTAAAGAAACTTTAGAAGATGAACAATATAAAAAATGGTTGCGCATTAAAGATGATGATGAATACTTAATTCTTACTAAGGATATAGAACTACAAGACGGCATTTATAAATAAATATATTCCAATTACGAATAACAAAAACCGTCATCTTATGGCGGTTTTTTTTCCTTTAAAATTTAAAAAAAATAAACACATGAAAAAAACTTCCTTATTAATTCTATTGCAATTTATTATTCTTATTGCTTTTGGACAAATGCCACAATGGGAAACCATAAATGGCTCAGATTATTCGTATAAAATAGTAAAAGGCGACCCAATGAAAGCTCGTTTTTATACGTTGAAAAATGGATTAACTGTTATTTTATCCGAAAACAAAGAAGAGCCTAGAGTTCAAACAATTATAGCTACAAAAGCTGGAAGCAAAACTGATCCTGCTACAAATACAGGACTTGCTCATTACTTAGAACACATGCTTTTTAAAGGCACAGATAAATATGGTTCATTAGATTGGTCAAAAGAAAAACCTTTGCTTGATAAAATTGATGAGCTTTATGAAACTTTTAATAAAACCAAAGACGAGGCTAAACGAAAAGAAATTTATGCCGAAATAGATAAAACATCTGGCGAAGCTTCAAAATTTGCAATCGCAAATGAGTATGACAAATTAATGTCAATGATTGGGGCAAAAGGAACTAATGCCTTTACATCTTTTGAACAAACAGCTTATATTAATGATATTCCTACAAATCAATTGGGCAAATGGCTTACAGTAGAAGCTGAACGTTTTCGCAATCCAATTTTAAGAATTTTTCATACAGAATTAGAGGCAGTTTATGAAGAAAAAAACCGTTCATTAGATAGCGATGACGATAAAGTTTTTGAAACGCTTTTTTCTCAATTATTCAAAAAACATAATTATGGACAACAAACTACAATTGGAACAATAGAGCATTTAAAAAATCCTTCTTTGAAAGAAATTCGTAAATATTTCTACAAAAATTATGTACCAAATAATATGTGTGTCATTTTAGCTGGCGATTTTAATGCAGATGACATGATTGTGCAAATCGACAATGCCTTCTCATTTATGAAACCTAGTCCAGTAGAACCTTATACATTTTCAAAAGAAGATGAAATTACAAAACCTATTGAAGCAACTGTATTAGGACCAGATGCTGAATATTTAAATCTTGCATTTCGTTTTCCTGGTGCTTCAACAGACGAAGCTTTGATGTTAGATTTTATGAGTTCTGTTTTATCAAATGGCAATGCTGGATTAATGGATTTGAATTTAGTAAAAAAACAAAAAGTACTTTCGGCAAGTGCTGGTGCTTATGCCTTACAAGATTATAGTGTTTTATTTATTGATGGAAAAGCAAAAGAAGGACAATCGCTTGAAGGAGTAAAAGCCCTTTTATTAGATCAAATAAAATTGTTGAAAGAAGGAAAATTTGATGATGAATTATTAACTGCAATAATTAATAATTACAAAAAACAATTAATTCAAAATCAAGAAAGCAATA
>JAGNRR010000238.1 GCA_017988595.1 Chitinophagaceae bacterium | reverse complement strand
AAATTGCTTGAAAAACAAAAAGAAGGTAAAAAACGTATGCGCCAAATAGGAAATGTGGAAGTACCACAAGAAGCCTTTTTAGCCGTTTTGAAATTGGATGATTAAACATACACTTGTAAATATTTTTTCAAATGAACCCAAAATAAAATACTAAACTATAAAAAACTGCATATTTACATTCTAAAAAATAAAACTAATGAAAAATTTAAGAAAAATTACATTAGCACTTTTTATTGGAGCAGCTAGCTTCTCTTCATTATTCACTTCTTGTAACTCTGATCCATGTAAAGACATCCAATGCGATAACGGTGGTGTTTGTACAGAAGGTTCATGCGATTGCCCAGCTGGATACGAAGGCGCAAGTTGCGAAACTAGATCAATCGTTAAATATTTAGGTACTTATACTGGAAATGGAATTGATGACCAAGGCGGAAACTATACAGGATGGAAATTAGTGATTTCTCAAACTGATTCAAGTTTAACTAAAGCAAATTTTGCATTATTAGATAATTCATTAGTTCAACAGTTAACTTTTACTGGGTCTATTTCTTCAACAGGTGCAATAACCTTAGATGATAAAACAACTACGAATTATTTATATACACTTGGTTCTGGAACATTAACTTCTACTTCTGCTAATTTAACTTTTAAAGAATCAGATAATCCAGGAGGCACTAATCCTTATATTTATACATTTTCAAATATGATAAAATAATTTTTAAACAAAATAAAAAAAAGGAGCTAAAAGCTCCTTTTTTTTATTTATAAAATTTGGTTTATTTTTTTTCTACATTTTGATCTGAGCGACTTCTCAAACCTCCACCTTGAACAGCTTTGCTATCTTCTGATTTTGATTTATCAGATTGAGTTCGTAATCCTCCACCTTGAGTTGAAGTTTTATCATTTGCTTTTGCTTTATCAGATTGAGTTCTTAAACCTCCACCTTGAGTTGTTTTACTTTTTTCAGTTACTTTCACAGGAACTTTCACCGGCGCTTTTACTGGCGTTTTTGGAGCTGGAGCATTTACTACTTTTGTAACTGTTCTTGCTGGTTTGTTAGCAGCTTTTACCATAACGCTGTCTGCCAAACGAATGGCTTCGTCCATTACGTTTTTATCGCAGTCTGCTTTTAATTGTGCTTTTGCGGCTTCTACTTTTTCGCTTACTTTTGTTGCAATATCAGCTTCAGAAGGTGCAGCTGCTTCTTGATTGCAAGATGCAAATGTAACTGCAGCTAATCCTGCAAATAATATATGTTTTGTGTATTTCATTTTTAGTTTATTTAATTTGTTAAAAAATTTATTAAGTTAATTATTGAGCAGCTGCTGCCATTTGGCGTGCATTGATAATAGAATCTCTTTTGCCTGCTACCTCTGTAGTCATTCTCATTTCGCAATTTGCTATTGCTTCATCGTTTATTGTTTTTAATTGTTCTGCGGCTGCAGTTTCTACTTGTGCATTTAATGCATTGTCATCTACTTTGGCTTGTTCTTTGCAAGATACAAAAAATAATCCGCCTGCAAGTAGGAAAAATAAAGAAGTTTTTTTCATGTTGTTTTATAATTTTGTTGTAAATATAAAAACAATTTCATAGCAATATAGCTATTTAACAAAAAACAATATTTTTTTAACAGGTTATAATTTAGCTATATTAATTCGTGTTTTTTATAAAAAAAGTTTGCTTTACAACGTTTGAAATATCGATAATGTTTTTTAATTCTACTTCGAGAATTTTTTATAAATTAAAAAAGCAACTATTGAAAAAAACAAATTTGGCAACCACACAGCAATAAATGGATGTAAATCTCCTTTGACTGCAAAAGTGGTAGAAAATTGCATAAATAAAATATATGCTGCACTAATTACCAAGCCCAAAGCCAAATGAATGCCATTCCCTCCTCTTACTTTTCGAGATGCAATACACGCTCCTATTATTGATAAAATGAATGCAGAAAAAGGCGAAGCGGTTCTTCTGTATTTTTCAATATAATAGGAACTTAATCCTTCGCTGCCTCTAGCGGTTTCGATTTTTATAAATTTATTTAATTCTTTGGTGGTCATTTGTTGTTTGCTTTCATCACCCGTCAATAGTTCTTTTCTTGTAATTGGAATTTTCATGGTTAGCTTGGGCAAATTTTCTAATTTTTCTTTCAAGCCATTATTATTACGTTTTACAACTTCAAAAAGCACCCATTTATTTTTTGCTGTATCATATTCAAACCTCGAAGCTTTGATGTATGTTTTAAGTTTTAAAGAATCTAAAAAACTATAAAAAAATTGATAGCCTGTATTATTATCTCCGTTAAATGAACCAATAGAAATATATTCATTTGTACTTATTCTTTTATATACATTGGAAACATTTTCTTTTCTGGTATAATTTACATATACTTTTTCAAAAGCAATTCGTCCTTTATTTGCATTTGGCAAAATAGAATTATTGGCAAAAAGCAATAATACTGAAATGATGGATGCGCCAAAAATATAAGGTCTTAAAAATCGATTAAAGTTCATACCAGAACTTAGCATTGCAATAATTTCAGATCTTGTTGCTAATCTTGAAGTAAATAATATAACGGCTACAAAAATAAAAATAGGAAATAGTAAGCCAATTATGTAGGGAACAAAATTTAAATAATAACCAAGTATTTTTCCAATTGGTGCTTTGGTGGTTATAAAATCTTGAATTTTTTCGGTTAAATCTATTACAATTGCAATAAATGTAAATGCTAGAATACATACAAAAAAAGTAACTAAAAAGTTCTTTAAAATGTATTTGTCTATTTTGGTTAGCATAAATTGAAACGTAAATATAGCTTTTGAAATGTTAGCACTTCTAATTCAAAAATAAGA
>JAGNRR010000237.1 GCA_017988595.1 Chitinophagaceae bacterium | reverse complement strand
TCACAAGGATGAGGTGCTTATAAACAAGCAAAATTAAAAATCGATCAAACTCAACTGGAACAAAACATAAAGCGTCAGAAAATTGAATTGAAAATTAAAAATTATTATAATATTTTTTCAACCTTAAAAAATCAAATTGAAATTCAAGAGCAAAATGTACTTAATTATAATAAATTAGTAAATGCCGAACAAATCAGGTATTTTAATGGCAAAAGCTCTTTGTTTTTAATAAACAGTCGAGAAAATAAAGCACTTGAGGCACAAGAAAAACTAGTAGAACTAAAAACAAAATATTTAAAAACAATTTATGCGCTTCAATGGAGTGCAGGATTGTTGAGGATGTAATTGAAATAAAATAGTAATTAATTAAAAAAAATCAGTGTATGAAACAAGATAGGTAATGTTTCTCACACTGATTTTTTTAGTGACCCCGACAGGATTCAAACCTGTAACCCTCAGAGCCGAAATCTGATGCGCTATTCAGTTGCGCCACGGAGCCAAATTGATTAAAAAAAGTCGCCAAAAGCGACTTTTTTGTTGTACCACGTACGGGAATCGAACCCGTGTTACCAGGATGAAAACCTGACGTCCTAACCCCTAGACGAACGCGGCATTTGTTTTGGGAGTGCAAATATACGTTTACTTTTTATTTTTACAAATATTTAAGAGCAAATTTATCGAACAATATTGTTTATTCCCTTTCATGCTTGTACCTTTGCACTCTTATATATTTTTTACTTACAAAAAAAACAAATTTTCAAAATGAGTACAATAAAAGTTGCCATTAATGGTTTTGGACGAATTGGTCGTTTAGTTTACAGACAAATTTATAACATGCAAGGTATTGATGTCGTTGCTATCAACGATTTGACGTCGCCAGCAACCTTAGCACATTTGCTAAAATACGATTCTGCTCAAGGTCGTTTTGAACATCAAATTTCGAGCAACGAAAACTCTATAACCGTAGAAGGTGAAGTGATTAATGTGTATGCACAAAAAGATCCAGCCCAAATTCCTTGGGGTGCACATCAAGTTGACGTGGTTTTGGAATGTACTGGTTTTTTTACAGATAAAGAAAAAGCAATGGCGCATATTACTGCCGGCGCAAAACGTGTAGTAATTTCAGCTCCTGCAACTGGCGATTTAAAAACAGTTGTTTTTAATGTTAATCATGAAATATTAGACGGCTCTGAAACCGTTATTTCTTGTGCTTCATGTACTACAAATTGTCTTGCACCAATGGCAAAAGTGTTGAATGATTCTTTTGGCATTGCTACAGGAATAATGACTACAATTCATGCCTATACAAACGATCAAAATACTTTAGATGCGCCGCATCCTAAAAATGATTTACGTCGTGGACGTGCAGCTGCCGCAAATATTGTACCTAATTCAACTGGTGCTGCAAAAGCAATTGGTTTAGTTCTTCCAGAATTAAAAGGAATTTTAGATGGTGGAGCACAACGTGTTCCAACTATTACAGGCTCTTTGACAGAGTTAACTTGTATTTTAAATAAAAAAGTAACTGCCGAAGAAATAAATGATGCTATGAAAGCTGCTGCCAATGAAAGCTTTGGTTACAATACTGACGAAATTGTAAGTACGGATGTTATCGGTACAAAATTTGGTTCATTATTCGATGCCACTCAAACAAAAGTTATGACAGTTGGCGATCATCAATTAGTAAAAACAGTTTCTTGGTATGATAATGAAAATAGCTACGTAAGCCAATTGGTTCGTACGCTTCATTATTTTGCAGGAAAAATGAATTAAGAATAAAATAAATCAAAAAAGGCTCACAACAATTGTGAGTCTTTTTTTTAAATTAAAAATGAATAATATGATGCAACAAATAGAAAAATATAATTTCAACGGAAAAAAAGTATTGCTTAGAGTAGATTTTAATGTGCCCTTAGATGCTAATTTTAAAATTACCGATGATACTAGAATGCAAGCTGCAGTTCCAACGATTCAAACCATATTAAAAGGTGGAGGAAGCGTAATTTTGATGTCGCATTTTGGAAGACCAAAAAATGGTCCTGAAGATAAATTTTCATTAAAACATTTATTATTTCATTTGATAAAATTATTGAATGGTGCAACCGTAAAATTTGCTAAAGATTGCATTGGTGAGGAGGCTATAAAAGATGCTGAAAATTTAAAACCCGGTGAAGTATTGTTACTAGAAAATGTTCGTTTTTATCATGAAGAAGAAAAAGGCGATGTAGAATTTGCCAAAAAATTAGCTTCAATGGGGAATGTATATGTAAATGATGCTTTTGGAACTGCACATAGAGCGCATGCTTCAACTGCAATCATTGCACAGTTTTTTGATAATGAGCACAAGCTTTTTGGAAAATTGATGAATGCTGAAATATTAAGTGCCGAAAAAGTGTTACATAATACCGAACATCCTTTTACTGCAATTATTGGTGGAGCAAAAGTGAGTGATAAAATATTAATTATTGAACAGCTTTTAGAAAAAGCAAATAATATAATTATTGGAGGAGGTATGGCTTATACTTTTTTGCATGCTCAAGGAAAACAAATTGGAACATCAATTTGTGAATATGACAAAACAGATTTGGCTCTTGAAATATTAGAAAAAGCAAAAACTAAAGGGGTGAATATTTTATTGCCTATTGATAGCATTGTTGCGGATAAATTTGATGCTGAAGCAAATACACAAGAAGTTAATAATAACAATATTCCAAATGATTGGATGGGATTGGATATTGGCGAAGAAAGTAGAAAACTGTTTACTGAAACTATTTTAAATTCAAAAACGATTTTATGGAACGGCCCAATGGGTGTTTTTGAAATGGAAAAATTTAGTGAAGGCACAAAAGCAATTGCACTTGCTG
>JAGNRR010000236.1 GCA_017988595.1 Chitinophagaceae bacterium | reverse complement strand
GTAGGTATTTGCTCATAAAACTAAAAGGCAACGAATGGTACAATAAAGTATTTATACCACGCATATCGCCCATTACCTTAGTGGCATTGTTGTTTACTATTGTGGTGATGTTTAGCCTAAAAGGTAGCCTAATTGTATCAATACCTTTTGATGTGGTACGAATAGCGATACCTTTGGTTATTTATTTTGTGTGTATGTTTATGCTCACTTTTTTTATTGCCAAAATAGCCGGAGCCGATTACTCCGAAAATGCAGCTATTTCGTTTACGGCATCGGGCAACAACTTTGAGTTGGCAATAGCCGTTGCCATTGGTGTTTTTGGTATCAATTCGGGGCAGGCTTTTGCAGGCGTGATAGGTCCGTTGGTAGAGGTGCCTGCTTTAATTGCATTGGTTAATGTGGCATTTTGGCTCAAAAACAAGTATTACAAAGTGTGATGTTTTAATGATATTAAAAAGTGAATTTCTTATAGCAAACAAGCCCCAAATTGGCAAAAAAGGCGTAATTTTGAGAGGAAATGTGTTTTGGGGTAAAATGCATGTATTATTTTATTTTTCAAAAGTAGTTTTTTTTACAAAAATTAGTTCCCCAAACTTGTTTACATTGACACAACTTTTGTATCTTTGCGGTTGAAAAGATACGTTTGCTAATGTTTGTTGGTGGGTGGAGAAATTTTCGGTATTGGAGAGAATTCTACAAAGAGTTATTTGCCCAAAATTGCACTGTCAACAAATTAACTGTTATTAATAAATACAGAAAAATCACAAGAGGTTTTAAAAAAACAAAATTAATTGAAAATACACCAAATGAAACTAATAGAACAAATATCAATTAACGAATTTAGCGAAAAAAAGTTTAAAATCAAGCTTATAGAACCTGATAATAATAATTCAGCCGTTATTACTCATTATCTGCATAATAAAGAAAATAGAATTTCCAAATTCTACAAAAATGACGCATACAAATTTGTAAAACAACTTTTAGAATATAAATATCCAGAAACAGAAATAACAAATAAAGTTGTTAGCGGAATGGGACGAGAACGTAATTTAGTAGTAGATAATGGAATTACAAATTTTAATAAAATTAATTTAAATTAAAAATGATTGAACGTTGGACAAAAGAACAAACAATTGTTGCTTTAAATCTCTATTGTAAAATACCTTTCAATAGAGTAAGTTCTATTCATCCTGATATTTTAAAATATTCAAGTTTGATAGGAAGAAGTCCAAATTCATTAAAAATGAAAATTGGAAATTTTGGAAGTTTTGACCCAGAATTAAAAAAACGTGGCATTGTAGGACTTTCAAATACAAGTAAATTAGACGAAGAGATATGGATTGAATATATTAGTGATTGGGAAAGGCTTGCATATGAAAGTGAAATTTTAATTTCAAAATTTGAAGGAAAAGATATTGAAAAAAAATTAGAAGAATTTGATTTTGAAGATAAAGAAGGTGAAGATAAAATTAGAAATGTAAAAACAAGAGTAAATCAAAATTTTTTCAGACAAACTGTTTTATCATCTTATAATTTTTCTTGTGGAATTACAGGTTTGAAAATTCCTGAAATGTTAATCGCAAGTCATATAATTCCATGGAAAGATAAAAAAGAAACAAGAGTTAATCCTAAAAATGGAATTAGTTTAAATGTTTTTCATGATAAAGCTTTTGATAAAGGATTTATCACAATCACAACAGATTTTAAAGTTAAAGCCTCAAGTTTAATTTATGAAAAATATAATATTGAAACAATTAAATGGTTTAAAGAGTTTGATAATTCAAAAATGATTTTACCTGAACGATTTGTTCCAGATTTAGAGTTTTTAAAATACCATAACGAAAATATATTTGAAAAATTTTTATGATAAAACATTTTGAAATACTCGAACAAAAAGGAATAATAAATAGACTTTATTCTGATTTTATTCATAACTACAGACTTTTACCTATAATTCAAAATACATCAACATTATTAAATGCAAGTAAAGCAACAAATTTCATTTATAAACTATCTAAAAATTTAACAAATAGCCAGATAAACGAAATAAATTCAATAAAAAATTTTATTGATAAATTTAATAAATTATCTGAATTTAACAGTTCTATAAAGTTTGTTGAAACAGAAAATCCTGTTTTTGGAAATAATTTAGTATTGATTGATAGCCTATTACCAAAGATAATGGCAGATTTATTAATTTATTTTTTTTCAACAAAATCAACTTCAATCTCAGAGCTAACAAACTTAATAAGCGTTAGAAATCCAGTTGAATACGATTTAAGGCATAATCATGATTTTTATAACTACAAAATAAAGCATTTATTGACAGATATTGCATTAGGCTTAATGCCAACAAAAGTTTGGACAGGTAAGTATGATGCAACTGGTGGTTACTTAGTTGTCAAAGAAAATGGCGAAATAGTTGCTTATCACTTGTATAATAAGAATGAATTTGAAGACTATTTATTTTATAATACAAAATTAGAAACAGCGAGTACATCAAGACATGAATTTGGTTCAATTTACTTTGAAGGCGATAAGCAATTTATTAAATTAAATTTACAGATACGATTTAAAAAATAAAATACATATGTATAATATCATATAAATCATAATAAGTATGCATTGATTGATGTGTTCGATGTATTTACAAACCTCTCTGCTTTTACTAATACAGAAACGTTGTTAAGACATTGAGCATCAGCAATAGCAGCAAAAAAATCCTAAAACAGCTTGTTTTAGGATTTTTTTTTGTTCCAATTTTATGCACTACAACTCTCGCAAGTTGGGTCGTCGAGGCTGCAGGTTTTGCCTACTAAAACGGCATCGTCGGGGGTTATTTCTATGGGTGCGGGTTGGCGTAGGCGGC
>JAGNRR010000235.1 GCA_017988595.1 Chitinophagaceae bacterium | reverse complement strand
AATAAATTAAAATCAATGTGACTTTTTTTATTTTTTAATTTTAGTTCTAAAAGCTTATAATTCAATAAAAAGTCAAAATTGTTAGTTGTTAAATGATAATTATCAATATAAGAATGAACTAAATAACCATTTGATGTTCTCTCGATATCAGTGAATTTTAGATCTTGTAAATTTTTTTGATGTTCAAAGCCTAAAGAAAATTTGAGATTATTAATAATTTTAGTTGAAAATCTAGCACCAAATGTATTAAACTGAGCAATACCAAAAGAACTAGAATTGGTATAATAAATGTTTAAATCGTTTTTTTGAGCATAAATAATATTGTGAAAAATAAATAAAATAAATATAATAGATGTAATAATTTTTTTCATAAAAATAAATCTTACTCAAATATACATTAATTATTCCTCAAAATAAACCAATATCATCTCTTGCAAAAGTTCTTCCTGCTCACGCAAATTCATATCTGGAATTTTTTTAGTAGCAATATAATGAGGCCAGCCATCGGCATCATGCCCATCATATTCATAATATCCTGCTTGAGACATTAAGAAACAAGTAGCTACATGCATCAAATCTTGTTTTTGTTCTTTTGTAAATTGTTTATCGGCATCTTCAAAACCAACTTCGTTGATGCCTATTAAAAAAAGCAACGTTTGTAAATCAGGTTTTTTATCAAAACGGTCTTTGAGTTCCAACAACAAATTATGCCATCTTATAAATAAATCTTGTTTTACTTTTTCCATTTTTTATTCAGTTGCATTTATAAGTTCCAACATTTCTTCGTGAATAAATCCATTTGTAGCCAAAGTTTGTTTGTCATAAACGCTATATTCTTCTCCTTTAAAATTTGAAATTCGTCCTCCAGCTTCTTCAATTATCAAATAGCCTGCTGCAATATCCCAAGGATTAAGATTATATTCCCAAAAGCCATCAAACCTGCCAGCCGCTACCCAACATAAATCTATTGCTGCACTACCCAATCGTCGAACGGGCAAACCTAAACGAATAAAACGTTCAAAAACCGCTACAGGATCAGTTTCTACTTCCACCCAACGATAAGGAAATCCTGTAACCAAACATGCACTTTCTACTTTTTTATTTTTAGAAACTCTGAGTGGTTTATTATTTAAAAAAGCACCTTTGCCACGTTCTGCAAAAAATAATTCATTCATAAAGGGATTAAAAACAACACCCATAATTATTTCCCCATCTTTTTCAAGTCCAATGCTCACACAACAAATTGGTATGCCATGTGCAAAATTTACAGTGCCATCAATTGGGTCAATAATCCATTTGTAATTACTTTCTGTAGAGAGTTCTCCTATTTCTTCACTTAAAATAAAATGTTCTGGAAATTCACTTCTAATCACCTCTATGATAGCATCTTCGGCACTTTTGTCTACCTCGGTAACCAAATTATTCAAAGTATCTTTGCTCGAAATTTCAAATTCGCCACCAAAATATTTTGTCAACTCATCTGCACCAGCATGAACAGCTTTAAGCAAGGTATTTTTTAATAATGCTATCATATTTAAACTAAAACCATTAAATTTGAATGTTTACAAATATACTTTGTTTTTTAAATCGCCATGCAATTAAGTGTTATAATAGTTAATTACAATGTAAAATATTTTTTAGAGCATTGCCTTCATTCAGTATTGGCAGCTTCACGAAATATAATTTACGAAATAATTGTAGTAGATAATAACTCAAAAGATGGAAGCAATGAAATGGTGGAAGAAAAATTTCCAAACATTGTATTAATAAAAAATGATATCAATATTGGTTTTGCAAAAGCCAATAATCAAGCCTTTCATATTGCAAAAGGAAAATATATTTTATACCTAAATCCTGATACAATTGTAGCTGAAGATTGTTTTGAAAAATGTGTTGCATACATGGAACAACATGAAGATGTTGGCGCATTAGGATGCAGATTGATAGATGGGAAAGGCCAATTTTTGCCCGAATCAAAACGAGGTTATCCTTCGGCTTGGGCGGCATTTTGCAAAATTTCAGGCTTAAGTTCTTTGTTCAAAAAATCTAAAAGATTTAATCAATATCACATGGGTTTTCTTGCGGAAAACGAAATTGCCGAAGTAGATATTTTAGTGGGTTGTTTTATGTTTTGCCGAAAAAAAGTGTTAGATATTACTGGAAGTTTTAGCGAAGAATATTTTATGTATGGCGAGGATATCGATTTGAGCCACAAAATAATTGAAGCGGGATATAAAAATATTTATTTTCCAGAAACTACAATAATTCATTATAAAGGCGAAAGCACCAAAAAGGGTAGTATGAATTATGTAAAAATGTTTTACAATGCCATGTTAGTTTTTGCTCGAAAAAATTTTACAGGAAGTAATAAAAATTTATACGTTTTGTTAATTTCATTTGCCATTTATTTTCGACAATTTATTGCTTTTTTTCAACGAATATTTTCATTGATTTCATTGCCTTTGCTCGACATTATAATATTGACAGCATCGTTGTATTCAATGAAAACAATTTGGGCAACTTTTATAAAAACAGAAACCGATTATGTGCCTAAAGTAATTATACTATTTTTTGTTTCATATATAATAATTTGGTTTAGCTCCTTATTTTTTAATGGTGCTTACGACAAGCCTTATAAATCATCAAGAGTGTTGCGAGGCATGTTTATGGGAAGTATAATTATTTTAATTTTTTATTCATTACTAAATGAATCATGGCGATTTTCAAGAGGGATAACATTGCTAGGCGCTGTGTTGGGCACAGTTGGAATTTTATTTTTCCGGGTTGTGTTGCAAAAATTAAAAGTAAAAAGTGTGGAAACTGCAGAACAACAAAATAAAAAAGTTTTTTTAGTAGGTGATGTTCAAGAG
>JAGNRR010000234.1 GCA_017988595.1 Chitinophagaceae bacterium | reverse complement strand
GGACTATATAATTTTGAAGATGTTTTATTACCTTACTTCGCTTCTTAAAATATGACTATATCCATTATAATTACAATTTCTATATTACTATTATTAGCTTATGTTTTTGACATTACGGCTTCTAAAACAAAAATACCGTCAGTAATATTACTTTTACTTTTAGGATTTGGTGCGAAACTCATTACGGAAAGTCTAAATATTTCTGTTCCAAATTTAAATCCAATTTTACCTATTTTAGGCACAATAGGATTAATTCTCATTGTTTTAGAAGGCTCGTTAGAATTGGAAATTAATAAATCGAAACTACCACTTATTTTCAAATCTTCGATAGTTGCATTAATTCCATTACTTGTTATCAGTTTTGCAATTGCATACTATTTAAATCATTTTGAGAATTTACCTTTAAAATTAGCATTGGCAAACGCCATTCCACTCGGAATAATTAGCAGTGCAATCGCTATTCCAAGTGCAAGAAATTTGCTGAGTAACGAAAAAGAATTTATTACTTACGAAAGTAGTTTATCTGATATTTTTGGTGTGATATTTTTCAATTTCATTACATTAAATGATAATATAGGCTCTCAATCTTTTGGTAATTTCGCAATAGAATTATTAGAAATGTTGGTGATTTCATTTATTGCAACGCTTTTATTAGCAGGGTTTTTGAATAAAATAAAACACCATATAAAGTTTGTGCCAATGATAATCTTAGTATTATTAATTTATGGTATTGCAAAATTATTTCATTTGCCAGCACTAATATTTATTTTAATATTCGGTTTATTCATTGGCAACATTGATGAATTAAGACATTATAAATTCATTCAAAAATTTCACCCAGTAAATTTTAGTAAAGACGTACATAAGTTTAGAGAAATAACTACTGAATTGGCTTTTCTAATTCGTGCGTTATTTTTTATGCTATTTGGTTTCTTAATAAACGTTGAAGATGTTTTAAATTCAGAAACCATTTTATTTGCTGTTTGCATAACGGCAGGAATATTTTTAGTCCGTTTTTTAATTTTAAAATTATTCAAAATACAAACAAACCCATTGATTTTTATTGCACCTCGTGGCTTAATTACTATTCTTTTATTTTTATCAATACCAATAAGTCAACAAATAGAACAAATTGACAAATCTTTAATAATACAAGTTATAATATTATCGGCATTTATTATGATGATAGGTTTAATGCGTTACAAAAAACCACAAATTGATAATATAAATGAGAGCCACTAAGCTATTTAAGGAATTTTTTGACAGCGAAAAAGCAGGTGGACTTGTTTTAATTGCTTGTACAATTTTATCATTGACACTTGCCAACTCAAATTTTGGAACAGACTATCACCATTTTTGGCAAACACAATTTGCAGGACATAGCATTGAACATTGGATAAATGACGGACTAATGACTATTTTCTTTTTGCTCATAGGTTTGGAATTAGAAAGAGAAATTTATCAAGGCGAACTTTCAAACATAAAAGATGCTTTATTACCAATTTTTGGAGCATTGGGCGGAATGTTTGTACCAGCAGGAATATTTTTATTATTCAATTATGGAACTACAACACAATCGGGAGCAGGTATTCCAATGGCGACAGACATTGCTTTTGCTTTGGGAATATTATCGTTGTTAGGAAACCGAGTACCAACTTCTCTAAAAATATTTTTAACAGCATTAGCAGTAATTGACGACTTGGGAGCAATTATTATCATTGCAATTTTCTACACAAAAACCTTACTTTGGACAAACTTATTTATTGCATTAGGAATTTTTGCTTTGCTTTTGGTATTCAACAGAATGAAAGTAAGAAACCTAATCCCATATTTAATTGGTGGAATTGCGATGTGGTATTTTATGCTTCATTCAGGCGTTCATGCTACCATTACAGGAGTTTTGTTAGCATTTGCAATTCCTTTTGGCAACGGAGACGAGAAATCAACTTCCTATATTTTGCAACATTTTTTACACAAACCAGTTGCGTTTATCATATTGCCCATTTTTGCATTAGCCAATACTGCCATAGTTTTTAGTGGCGACATTGCACAAACATTGATAGAAAATAACAGTTTAGGAATTGCACTTGGACTTATTGTAGGCAAACCTTTGGGTATCTTTATTTTGACATTTTTAGCGGTAACATTTGGACTTTGTAAGCTACCGACAGACTTAAATTGGAAATCAATTTTTGGTGTGGGACTTTTAGGCGGAATAGGATTTACAATGTCAATTTTTGTAACCTTACTTGCATTTGACAACGAAACAATCATAAACAACTCTAAATTAGTAATCTTAATTTCCTCATTGACAGCAGGACTTTTAGGTTTTCTAACATTGAAAATGACATTAAAAACAACAAAATCGGAATGACGAAAAAAGGGCAGCAGGTAAATAAGGTTTAAACGCTGATTTTGCTACTGCAAAAATTTCGTTTTAAACGCAATTGAAGCGAAGTCCTATTTGTGATCGTTATGGGTTACTAATCATTAAAACAAAAAAAACAATTGATTTATAAATTAAAAAATCTCATTTTTATGATTTGGATATATAAATTTCATTTTATACCTTTGAAAAAAGGATGAAAGGATTTATTTAGTTTAATAAGCTTCACATAATAAGACTAAAAATCCTTTTATAATTAAATATAATTTTTAAATTGGTAAAAATTGTCAATTATGAGCACTGCAGAATTAAAAATTGACCTTATTAATAAAATTACGAAACTTAAAGAGGGTCGTATTATTGAGGAAATTAATAAACTTTTAGATTTTGAGTTAGACAATAGTGAATACAAATTAAGTGTTACACAAAGAAATAGAATTTTCGAAGCCAAAAATGATAAAGTCTTAACTGAAGAAGAAGCAAACAA
>JAGNRR010000056.1 GCA_017988595.1 Chitinophagaceae bacterium | reverse complement strand
GGAAAATACATTCGTCCCATTTCTTCGTCGGCATGAATATCTCTTAGAAAATTTACTTTTTGAAACGCAGCACCTAATTTCATCGCAGCTGGTTTTAATTTTAAATATTCATCTTGATTGCCATTGCAAAATATTTTCAAACACATCAATCCAACTACTTCGGCACTGCCCAAAATATAAGTTTTGTATTCATCTTCGGAATATTTTTTCTTTGATAAATCCATTTCCATACTATGCAAAAATTGCTCTATAAGTTCTAAATCAATTTTATATTGATGCACCACTTGCTGAAAAGAATGTAAAATTGGATTTGTGCTTATTTTATTTTCAATGGCAAAATAAGTATCTTCTTTAAATTTTTTAAGCAATAATTCTTTATCAAATTCATGAAGTGTATCCACAATTTCATCTGCTAGTCTTACAAATCCATAAATGCTATACACCGCATTTCGAATAGATTTATCAAGCATTCTTATACCAATAGAAAAAGACGTACTATATAATTTAGTCGTCATTATACTGGTTTTCAAACTCCAGGTTTCGTATATTTTTCTATTTCTAGACAAGGTCATTTAATTTTTTTTATCAATTTTATTTATATAATCGGCTACTATTTTTCCTGAAATAATTGCTGGTGGCAAGCCTGGACCAGGAACGGTGAGCTGTCCTGTAAAAAACAAATTTTTCAATTTTTTATTGGTTATTTGTGGTTTCCATACTGCTGTTTGGCGAAGTGTATTGGCTAATCCGTAAGCATTTCCTTTAAAAGAATGGTATAAAGATTTAAAATCTTTGTGAGCAAAACTTTGATTAAATACAACATAATTTTTTAGTGCTTCGCCACAAAATTCTTCCATTCTATTGAGTAAAATATCAAAATATTTTTTTCTAACTTCTTCATTATCTTCAATATCTACAGCACATGGCATTAAAATAAACAGGTTTTCATTCCCTTCTGGAGCTACATTTTTATCTGTTTTACTAGGACAACAAACATAAAAAAGGGGAGAGGTGGGCCAAGATTTTTTATCATATATTTCATTGGCATGCTGATCGAAATCGGCATCGAAGAAAAGATTATGATGTTGTAGTTTATTAATTTTTTTATTAATTCCTAAATAAAAAATAAGTGCTGAAGGTGCTAGTGTTCTGCTTTCCCAATATTTTTTGGAATAGTTTGCATATTGTGGTTCAAGAATATTTTGGTCTATGTGATGATAATCAGCGGCAGAAATTATATAATCAGCAATGTGTTTTTTATTTTTTGAATTTGCTGCAATTATTTTATTATTGTCATAATCAAAAGAGTTAATTTCTTCGTTGAAAGTAAACGATACGCCGAGTTCACAGGCTAAATCATACATTGCTTTGCTAATAGAAAACATGCCATTTTCGGGATACCAAGTGCCTAGTTTTAAATCGGCATAGTTCATTAAAGAATAAAGTGCTGGTGTATTTTGTGGTTTTGCTCCAAGAAATAAAACAGGAAAACTTAATAATTGAACTAATCGAGGATGGGAAAATTTTTTGGCAATATGTTTTTTCATATTTACCAATAAATCTAATTTGAAAAACGATTTCATCACACGCCAATCTGCAAATTCAAACCAAGAAAGTGCTGGTTTGTCAACCATGTCATTCATGCCCACTTCATATTTATATTTTGCTTCGGCAAGAAAAGATTGAAGCTTATGGTAAGAATTTTTTTCGTATTTTTCAAACAAATTTTTTAATTCATTATCATCAGCAAATACATTATCAGCTTCGTTTTTATTCCAAATCACTTGATAGGAGGGACTAAGTTTTTGTAAAGTGAAATAATCGCTAGTTTTTTTTCCAAAATGATTGAAAAATGTTTCAAAAACATCTGGCATCCAATACCAACTTGGTCCCATATCAAAAACAAAGCCATCTTTTTCGAAAATATTTGCTCTTCCTCCTGGATTATTATTTTTTTCTATTACATGAACATTAAAACCCGCTTTAGCCAAATGACAAGCTGCGGACATACCCGAAATGCCCGCACCAATAATTAATATTGATTTTTTACTTAAGGGCATCTTCAATTTTTGAAAGGTAAGTAGTCATTATAATTTTGAACCAAGATGCATAATTAATTGGATTTTTTTCAACATCATTTTTCAGTTCATTTAAGTCAATGTATTTATAATCTTGAATTTCCTCAGGGTTTGGCTGTGGTTTTTGATCACTAAAACCAATAAAAACATGATCAAATTCATTTTCAATTAAATGTTTTATTTTTTCTTTATATGAAAAACTAAATATCGGTTTTAATTCACTGGTAAAACCAAATTCTTCTTGCAAGCGTTTTTGAGCAGCTTCAATTGTATTTTCATTTTGCAATGGATGCCCACAGCAAGTATTTGCCCAAAGATTTTCAGAATGATATTTTGAGCTTGCACGCTGTTGAATTAATAATTGATTTTTAGAATTGAAAATAAAAATTGAAAATGCACGATGTTTTAATCCTATAAGATGCGCATCTATTTTTTCCATTATTCCAATTTCTTCGTCAACATCATTTACTAAAATTAAGTTTTGATTCATAAAGTCTAAAGATAGAATCTATTGAGTTGAATTATTTTTTATTTTCTTTATTTAAAATTATAGGGTATAAATAATATTTAAAATTGAGCAACTATTTTTAAATTTCAATTTACATATTTCAAATATAAACAAAATATGTTACTTAACATAATATAAATTATAGGACAAATTATAAGACAAATTTGAAAAAATGAATATTACAAATTAACATTATAGGTGAAATATAATTTCAATTCTAAATGATTGTTATACAATAACTTAAGAATAATTACTAAACTAATACTTTATATTGAATCAAGAATGGCTAAAAGAAATTTCCAAAACTTTTGAACCGATAAAATGGAAACTTTTTCATCAGGAGAATGTGGATTTTTAATCGTTGGACCAAATGAAATCATATCCAATCCTGGAACTCGTTCGCCCAAAATGCCACATTCTAATCCTGCATGTATGGCAAAAACTTTTGGTTTTGATTGAAATAATTCTTCATATTTAGATTTCATTAAATCCAATATCGGCGAATTTGGATTTGGTTTCCAACCTGGATATTCGCCTTCGTGTTTTACATCACAACCTATAATTTTAAAAGCTGCTCCAACAGTTTTTGCAACTTCAATTTTTGCACTATCTACTGATGATCGTTGCAAACTTTGAGTAATAAATTTTCCGTTTTCCAAAATTACTCTAGCAAATGAGGATGAAGTTTCAACTAAATCAGCTATAGCTACACTTTTTGTAAATACACCATTAAAAACAGCTCGAATCGCTAAAATAACTTTTTGGCTATCTTGCTCAGACATGGCTTTTTCAATATTTCCAATTTTCGAAATGCTGATTTGTAAGTTTTCATCTTGAATGCTAAGCTCTGCTTTGATTTTATTTGCAATTTCTTTTACATTTTTTTCAAAGTTTTCATTACTTACTATAACATTTGCTGTTGATTCTCGAGGAATGGCATTTCTTAAACTGCCTCCATTTATTTTTACCAGCTGAATATTCATTTCCAAACCTTCTGCCAATAATCGATTCATTATTTTGTTGGCATTTCCTCTTTCTAAATGTATATCAACGCCGCTATGACCACCTTTTAATCCAGAAACCTTAATTTCGTATGCAATTTTATTTTCCGAAACGTTTTCTTCAGTATAATCAAAACTTGTATTAGTGTCTATTCCGCCTGCACATCCTATAGAAAATTCATCATCGTCTTCAGTATCTAAATTCAATAAAAATTTACCATTCAATATGCCTTTTTCTAAATTAAAAGCTCCCGTCATTCCTGTTTCTTCATCAATTGTAAATAAGGCTTCAAGCGGCGGATGTGGAATATCTGTAGAAGCCAAAAGTGTCATAATACTTGCCACACCAATGCCGTTATCAGCACCAAGAGTTGTTCCTTTGGCTTTAAGCCAATCGCTGTCAATTATAGATTCTATACCTTGTGTATCAAAATCAAATTGGGTGTCCGCATTTTTTTGATGCACCATATCCAAATGTGATTGCAAAATGACTGTAGTTTTATTTTCTTTTCCAGCTGTGCCAGGTTTAAAAATAATTACATTGCCACAAGCATCAACATAAGTTTTTAACCCCAAATTTTCACCAAAAGCTTTCATAAAAGCAATTATTTTTTCTTCTTTTTTTGATGCTCTTGGAATTTCATTAATTTGTTCAAAAAAATGCCAAAGTGCTTTTGGTTCGTGGTTTAATATTTCTTGATTCATAAAGCGAATATATAAATATTTTGAATTAAAATTTTTTATAATTTATTTCACAAAAATTTCATACCAAGATATTTCATATTTTCCATTCATTAAATATATTTCAACAGAATCATTAATTTTCATTTGTTCATATTCAATCTTTGAAATACTTTCTTCTTCTTCTTTTTTAATTGGACCCCAAGGAGATAATCTTATATTATAAGAAGTATGTTTTCCTTTAGAGATATTTTTATTCAACACTTTTGGAAAAAAAATATCAGGATTAGATTTATCAAAACTACAATTGACTAAAATTATTGAAGAATAACAAAATAAGAATGTCATTATGGAAACACTTAAAATTGAACTCAAATATTTTAATGAAGTAAAAGAAAATTCTTCATTTTTAAAAAATATAATTCCAAGCAAAACAAAGCTTCCTAAAATTGAATAATTTATAGGTAAAGAATAATCAACTAACTTGAAATCAAAAATTTGACGTAAAATTAAAGAAAATGTTACCAAGATTAACGAAATATAAATTGAAGGAAATGGACTTTTTTTTGCCTCTCCTATTTTTATTAATCCATTAAAATATTTATAAATAAATAAAGAAAGAATTGGAAATAATATACCGCAAACTATTGCATATTTGTAAGGATTAGGATAAAATAGAATCCATATTGAAATTAAAACCCCTATTATATTAATTGCTTTTGATACACTTTTTGCTTTTTGTAAATTAAGTTCTCTTTCATTTTCATTTGCACCAAAACTATCATTCTTTAAAATAGATGCACTTTCTTGTTCAAATTTTAAATCATCTAAATTTGGATAGTTATTTTCGATTAACCAATATTTGATTTCTTGATTTGTAAAATATTGACTTGTTTCAATATTTTTTTGATATTCATTTTTAGATTCAATTTTTAAAGTCTTTTTTTCGGTCTCTCGATATCCTTTTATTTCATGTAAATAAATTTCGCGATTAGAAAAAAATGATTGCAATGCAATTTTTTCATGATCAATAATTACTTTATATTTTATTAGATCATATATGGCTAGGAGTAAAAATAAAACTACTAAAATTAAAAAAGGTACTAAATATTTATAAGTTTCAAACTCAATGCTATTATGAAAATTTAATATTAATGGATAGATGATTACTCCTAAACAAATTGAAATAAAAAAAGAAAATAGTACTACTAAACTAATTAATGTTCCTTTGGAAAACCTAAATTCTTGCATAATTTTACATTACATTGTATCTACATCCTCAACCTCTGTTTTTTCCTTCAAGATGTCTTTTACTTTTTTGGATTTTGAATTTTTATTCATGTTAAATCCTAAAGTAATAAAAGCAAGATTCGCATTATGATTTCTGTAAATTGCTAATCCCAACATATCATTTTTTGATCTATAATCTTCATTGAAAAAATTCAACGGATAATATTGAAATTTAATATCAAAAGCATTGTTCAATGCAACACCTACAAATGAAAATGGTTGAAATTTATTTACTCGATTGCTATTCCACTCATTAAATTTTTCTTTGTCATTTCTTTTAATGTATCCTTTTTCTTTATAGTTAAATGCATAGTCTAAACCACCACCTAGATAAAAATATGTTTTGCTCAAATTTCCAATTTTCAACGCCAAAGGAATTCCAACATTATAAGTTCTTCGTTTAACAGTGCTATCCCCTATTTTTTCAATTAGTCCAATATTTTTCAATCCAAAACCAGTATAAAAACCAATATTCTTAGTAAAATTATGGTTTAATCTGAATCCTGTATTGATAAATGATGAATAACGAACGGCTTGTTTTGGCGAAACAGTTCCATTTGTAAAATTCATTGCTAAAGAAAGCAATGTGCCCTCGTTTTCGCTAGTTAATTTAAAGAATTTTTTCTTTTTAACCACAGGCATCATCATTTTAAGAGATTCTTTCTTAGCAGGTTTTTCATTATTTTTTGCACTAACCGAAAATGTTAAAGTGAATAATGCAAGACTTAAAATCGAAAATTTTGGTAATGTTTTTATCATAAAATAAAATATTAATTTTAGCAAATGTATAGGTAGTTTTTATCTTTTCAAAAGATTTATTGAAACTTAAAGTTGTTAGGGAATAAAAAATGGATTTCGTACATTTGCAATTCTCAAAAACACAAGAATACAATGTTTGAAAATTTATCGGAAAAACTAGAAAGTGCGTTTAAGCAATTAAAAGGTCAAGGAAAAATTACAGAAATAAATATTGCCAGCACAATTAAAGATATTAGAAGAGCTTTGGTCGATGCCGATGTCAATTTTACAATAGCCAAAGAGGTAACTAATAAAATTAAAGAAAAAGCCATAGGAGAAAAAGTAATTACTTCGGTATCACCAGGTCAATTAATGGTAAAAATTGTAAAAGATGAATTGGCTGTATTGATGGGCGGCAATGAAAGTGAATTAAATTTGGTAGATAATCCTACTATAATTTTAATTGCAGGCTTACAAGGAAGTGGGAAAACAACCTTTTCGGCAAAATTGGCAAACTTTTTAAAGAAAAACCGAAGCAAAAAACCACTTTTGGTTGCAGCAGATATTTATCGTCCAGCGGCGATGGATCAATTGGAAGTTTTAGCAAATCAAATCAATGTGCCTGTTTTTATTGAACGAGAAAATAAAAATGCCGTGAGCATTGCTCAAAATGCAATTGCATTTGCAAAAGAAAATAAACATAATGTTATCATTATAGATACTGCTGGTCGTTTGGCTGTAGATGAAAAAATGATGCAGGAAGTAGGCGATGTAAAGTCAGCCGTAAACCCACAAGAAATTCTTTTTGTGGTTGATAGCATGACAGGGCAAGATGCTGTAAATACAGCAAAAGCCTTTAACGATAAATTGGATTTTACTGGCGTAGTGCTTACAAAAATGGATGGAGACACTCGAGGTGGTGCTGCATTGACAATAAAATACACAGTTGAAAAACCAATCAAATTTGTAAGTACTGGTGAAAAAGTAGATACGTTAGATATTTTTTATCCAGAACGTATGGCACAACGAATCTTGGGCATGGGTGATATTACTACTTTGGTAGAAAAAGCACAAGCCCAGTTTGATGAAGTTGAAGCTAAAAAATTAGAAAAGAAAATAAGAACCAATAAATTTGATTTTGATGATTTCAAAAATCAACTTATTCAAATTAAAAAAATGGGAAATATAAAAGATTTAGTGGCAATGATTCCTGGAGTTGGAAGCAAATTAAAAGATATTGATGTAAATGATAGTGCATTTGCAAATATAGAATCGATGATAAATTCAATGACTCCAGCCGAAAGAAAAGATCCCGATTTAATCAATCAACAACGTAGAACAAGAATTGCAAATGGAAGTGGAAAAAAGATTGAAGAAGTAAACGCTTTTTTAAAACAATTTGAACAAATGCGAGATATGATGAAAAAAATGAATAAAATGGGCGGTGGAAAAATGCGTATTCCTGGAATGTAAAAAAATAAATGGAAGCAATAATTATTATCATTTTTGTAATTGGCTATATAGCCATTACAATGGAACATAAAATTAATCTTAATAAGGCAGCTAGTGCTTTAATCACAGCTGCACTTTGCTGGACAGTTATAATGTTGAATCCAAATGGCGTTGAAAATGAAATAAAATTAGAAAGTCTTTCATCGCACTTAGGCGAAGTAGCTGGCATTTTATTTTTTCTAATGAGTGCAATGACCATTGTAGAACTGATTGATGCTCATGATGGTTTTGATATAGTAACTAATCAAATTAATACCAAAAGCAAAACCAAACTAGTATGGATAATTGGCATACTTGCTTTTTTCCTATCTGCCGTTTTAGATAATTTGACTACAACAATTGTTTTAGTTTCACTTATAAAAAAAATAATTCCAAATAGAAATGATAAATTAGTTTTTATAGGAATGGTGGTTATTGCAGCAAATGCTGGAGGTGCATGGAGCCCAATTGGCGATGTTTCCACTACAATGTTATGGATTGGTGGTCAAATTTCAGCTTCAAATGTTATTTTAAAAACATTTTTGGCAAGTTTTACTTGTTTTGCTTTGCCTACTTTTATTATAAGTAAAATGTTTAATGGAACTATCGAAACAGAAAATAATGATATAAAATCTATAATTACGAAAGAGAAAAAAATAATTTTTTGGAGCGGATTAAGTGTTTTATTATTTGTTCCAATTTTTAAGACAATAACGCATTTACCACCCTATATAGGAATTTTATTAGGTTTAGGAATAATTTGGTTAATTTCAGAACTAGTTCATAAAGATAAAGACGATGAAATAAAAGATGTGCTGACCGTAAATTATGCATTAAAAAAAATAGACACACCCAGCATTCTTTTTTTTCTAGGAATTTTATTAGCAGTTGCTTCCTTACAAGAAATGAACTTATTAAAACACGCTGCTCAATTTCTTGATAATTATGTCGGAAATTTAACAGCCATATCTTTAATAATTGGTGTACTTTCCGCAATAGTCGATAATGTACCCATTGTTGCTGCTGTTCAACAAATGTATACGTTTCCCCAAGATCATTATTTTTGGGAATTTATGGCTTATTGTGCGGGCACTGGAGGAAGTATTTTAATAATAGGATCGGCAGCTGGTGTGGCTGCAATGGGTTTGGAAAAAATTGAATTTTTTTGGTATTTAAAAAAAATTGGTTGGTTGGCATTAATAGGTTATTTGGCTGGTACTGGTGTTTTTATTTTACAAAATACTTTTTTTCATACCTAAATTCTATTTGCTATAAAAAAAGTAAACCACAAAATAATTTATCAAAAAAAATATTACTTTAATTTTACATTATGTACACAATTATTTCTGGAACAAATAGAGAAGGTAGCAATACTTTAAAAGTATCAAAAATTTTACAGCAAAAACTAAAAGACATAAATATTGAAGCTCCTGTTTTTTCTCTTCAAGAAATAGACATGTTAAAACGAAATGAAAAATTTGAACAACTTGAAGCGCAATATTTAACTCCAACTCAAAAATTCATCTTTGTCATTCCTGAATATAATGGCTCTTTTCCCGGAGTTTTTAAATTAATGATTGACATGAGCCAAATTGAAAAAAGTTGGCATCATAAAAAAGTATTATTGTTTGGTGTTTCAAGTGGTCGTGCAGGAAATTTAAGAGGTTTGGATGTGCTTACAAATATGTGCAACTATATGAAAATGCATGTTTATCATCAAAAAATGCCAATTTCGCTTATAAATAATGAATTAATAGACGATGAATTTGTAAACAATTTTACAAACGAAACCATCGAAGCTATTTTAAAAAATTTCACTACCTACTAAATGCTAAATCGTTTTTATCGATTAATGTTATTTATAACATTAATTATTTTATCAGAATTTTATTGCTTTCAAGCTGTAAAATTTATAAGCAAACATACTAAAGCGCCAATATCGTATATTATTTGGGCAATCTATTTTATACTTGTATTGCTTTGGTACATCATTATTTTTTCGTTTCAAAGCTTAAGAGAAATGGATAATGAAAAAACACTACGAATTATCATTATTGTATTTTTTGTAGGCTTTTTAGCCATGCGCATTGGCATTACGTTTTTTTATTTACTCGATGACATAAGACGTTTTTTTACATTTATATATCAATATTTAATTCCACAAAAAACACTTCTAGAGGGTACAAAAAAAGGCATTTCACGATCCGATTTTTTACAAAGTTTAGGTATTTTATTGGGTGTGGGCATTTTTTCTACTTTATTATATGGCATCAAAAATAGGTACAATTACAAACTAAATAAAATCAAACTTCGTTTTGATAATTTACCTCAATCATTCAAAAATCTAAAAATTATTCAAATCTCTGATATTCATTCTGGCAGCTTTACTGATAAAAATGCGGTGCAAAAAGGCATCGATTTAATACTGAAACAAAATGCCGATTTAATTTTATTTACTGGCGATTTGGTTAATAATGAAGCCACTGAAATGGAAGACTATAAATCTATTTTCTCGCAACTCAAAGCACCTTTGGGCGTGTTTTCTATTTTAGGAAATCATGATTATGGCGATTATCATAATTGGAAAACTGAAGACGAAAAAATTGCAAATCTTGAAAAACTTAAACAAACGCATAAACAATTAGGATGGAAATTATTGCTCGACGAAAATTTTATTTTAGAAAAAAATAATGAAAAAATAGCTTTGATTGGTGTTGAAAATATTTCAGCAAAAGGTTTTCAAAACTATGGAAATATGGCAAAAGCATACGAAGGCGTTCAAGAAATTCCTTTTAAAATTTTGCTTTCCCACGATCCATCACAT
>JAGNRR010000233.1 GCA_017988595.1 Chitinophagaceae bacterium | reverse complement strand
GCAAATGGCGATGTGCCACATGTAGCTATGTTTGATGCCAATCAAGCTTTTATGTGGAGTTTTGCTATCGACGAAGGTATGCAAACTGCTATGGTTGTAATTGAAGGAAATCAAAATACATTTCAAACTGCATTTTATGCTACTTGGAGTACAGGAGTAAAAGCTACTGTAATTAAATTTTCGGCAAATGGTCAAATTATATGGTATAAAAATTTTGCTGTAGATGCCATTGAAGGTTTATATGAAGATGCAAATGGAAACTTGTATTGTTCGGGATATAGTAATGTAGCTCAAAGTGCATTGATTTTCAAATTGGATCCAGCGGGAAGTATCGTATGGGCTAAAAATATAAATGCTAATGCACCATATAATTTTGCTCGGGGTATTGAAGAAAGTCCTGATGGAAATTTAGTAATAATTGGTGCAACATCATTTAATAATGTGTCAAATAATCAAGTAACGATTACAAAAATTGATAAACAAGGAAATTTTGTATGGGGAAAAATTTATGAAAGTACAGCAAAATCAATAATGGCAACAGGTTTTGCACAGTCTAAACAAGATAATACATTTTTAATGGCCGGCTATTGTGGGAGTTTAGCTAATGTAGATAATCTGGATTTATTTAGTATGAAATTTGATACTGCAGGAAATCATGTAAATAATAAAGTATTAAGCTATAATTGGTGGGATCAATATTATTCAGTAGCAGCAATTTCTGATGGTGGTTTTGTACTAACAGGATTATCAAAACCAGTTCAAACATGTGGCGGAAATGTTGTATTTGTAAAAATGGATAATAATAATGATACCACAGTTGTAAAAGTATATGGAAACCCAAGCGGAACAGGAGCTATTTATACTGATATAAAATACAGTAATATAAAAGGAATTACAGCATTTGGTACAGGTTCATTGTTTGAGTCGACCACTTTTGGTGCCGATTATCAATGTTTGGAATTATCACCTCAGTTAGATTTACCTTGTCATTTTCGTCAACAAAATTTCAATCAATCTACTTTGCCAGTAAGTCAAGTAGGAAATACATCTCTTAGCAATAGAACTATAAATGTTTCGGATACTTACACAAAACTAGTTGATAATTTAGGTGCTGTGGATGCTTGTACCCAGCAGGTTTTGAGTGTTTCTGACATTGAAAATGTAATCTCAATGCGTTTATTTCCTAATCCATGCTCTACAAAACTTACAGTTCAATTAGATGAAAATAAAAGTTTTGATATTAAAGTATATTCTATTTTGGGTGAATTAATTACAGCGAAATCAGCTTGTAAATACGAATTTGAATTAGAAACATCACAATGGAAAAGTGGTCATTATTTTATTAAAATTAATACGAATAAAGGACAGCGTACAGAAAGTTTTATAGTAGAATAATTCTATAAATTAGGATATTGAAATAGATTTATATTAAATTTACTAGAAATTTACTAGTTTAATATGAAAAAATATTTCTTACAAATTTGTTTATTTCTTGCAACAATATTTTTGACAATTTCATGTCATGAAAATAATCAAGAATTAAAATTAGATGCCATTTATATTCATGAATGGAATAAAGCCCTGCAAGAAGGTATTGTAAATGATTTTTATAGTCCGCCTGTGGCAAGTAGAATGCATTGTTATCCTAATGTAGCCGCTTATTTGATTGTAAATAATGATGCTGAATTTTTAAAAACAGTTCCAGAAATAAACTCAAAAAATTTAAAAAATAAAGAACTTGTTTCACTTTATGTTTTTTATGAAGTTGGAAAAAAAATTATTTATTCTCATAATTTTTTGGATGACTATTTGAAAAAATTTGATAGCACACTCTTGAGCAAAGGTGTTGCTAAAATTGATATGGATGAAGCCAAAAAAAATGCTTTAGAAGTTTCAAAACCAATTCTTGCTTGGATAAAAGCAGATAATTATAAACAAACTAGAAGCGATACTAAATATAAATTAATAGAAAAAGAAGGCTATTGGAAGCCTACTTATCCTGATTATTTTGATGCACTTGAGCCAAATTGGACAAAAATTAGACCATTTATAATTGATTCGTCTTCGCAATTTTCAAAAAATTATAATCCTTATCCTTGCGATATGAAAAACAAATCATCAGATTTTTTCAAAGAAGTAGATGAGGTTAAAAACCAAGTTATCAAAACAAATGAAACTGAATTGGCTATTTCCAAATTTTGGGATTGCAATCCGCTTGCGCCTCAACATGTTTCGCATTTAACTTATGCTCAAAAAAAATTAACACCAGGTGGTCATTGGTTAAGTATTGGAAGAAAAATTTCAATTATGAAAAAAGATGATTTTAATAAAACATTAAAAATGTATGCACTTCTTTCTTCATCAATCGCTGATGGATTTATAGCTTGTTGGCATAGCAAATATTTGCATAATTATATTAGACCAATAACAGTGATCCAAGAAACTGCATCGCCAAAATGGAACTCTTTAATCTTAACTCCAAATTTTCCTGAATATCCTAGCGGACACAGTGTGGTTTCTGGTGTTGCTTCTACGGTTTTAACACATTTATATGGCAATAATGTTGCTTTTGAAGATGATAGTGAAAAAGATTTTGGCATGCCGCCTCGAAAATTTAATTCCTTTTACGAAGCCTGCGATGAAGCAGCAATGAGCCGTTTTTATGCAGGCATACATTTTAAAAAAGCAATTTTAGATGGCGTGCAAATGGGAAAAGAAATAGGGAATCATATTATAAGTAAATCTAAATAAGTAAATCTAAATAAGTAAATAAATAATGAAATTAATTTTAAACGGAGTTATATTTTTTTGTGTCTTGCAAATGTTTTTAAGTTCTTGTAATACAACAAATCTAGAAAACTCAAAACCAATTTTTACGCTTTTGGAT
>JAGNRR010000055.1 GCA_017988595.1 Chitinophagaceae bacterium | reverse complement strand
CATTTAATTCCGTATGAAAAACTTAAATAAATTCTTTCTAGTAATTTTATTAATTACTTTATTTTCTTGTAACGATTCTGAAAGTAGAAGAAAAGCCGCTGAATTAGAAAATGAAAATTTGAAATTAAAACAGCAAATGCAAGAACAAAAAGCTCAAACCGAACAAACTGTTACAGATTTAAAGGAAACAACAACTCAGCTACAAGAACAAGTTCAGCAACAAGCTGAAGCTCAAGAATTAGAAAATAAAGCAGAAAGCTCACCAATTGAGTATGCTTATGGAGGAGTCACAGTTAAAAATGTAACTTATGAAGGCACAACAATAAATAGTTCTGGTCCTTTTAAACAATCAGATATTAGGTTTATAAGTGTAAGTTGTGATTTTAATAATAATGTTGGAAGAGCAGGAAAAACACTATACGGAAAATTATATTGTAGGATATTAGACCCTTACAATTCGACAATAGGAAATTCTTGTTGTTTATATCAACGATCAGGAGGAAGTTTATATTATACAATGAATAAAGAAGTTAGTTCTTCATCTGAAACGTATTACTTTTCAAGTGGTTTTGGAAGTGCTTCAGGTGGAACATATTCTAGTATTGGAAAATACAAAATTGAATTTTGGTTTGATAAAGACAATAATAGCAAAGCCTATAAACTTACTGAAAGTAGTTTTGAAGTCTATTAATAAATAAAAAACATAAGTTTTAAATTTATATATTATTCACTCAATTTATCACCATAGTTTTTCTCCTCACAAAAAAAGAAGTAAAAAAAATCTTCGCTAGCGCAAGAATGAATCATATATTTGTGTACTAGCATCTTGTGCCTTATTAAAAAAGTAATTAAATCCATAAAATTCAAATACAAAAGTATAATTTTATAAAAAAAATTAATTGTTTCATGAATATAATATAATGCACAAGATGCCAACTCACTTGGCAGTGCCTCATTCTTGCTCGAGTCGAGTTACCCCAAAAAGTACACAATAAAATTACAAGAAATCCGTTTTACATTAATAATTAAAAAAGAATATGAGAAATTTGAAAATATTATTCATTGCCTGTTTAATAATGGCTATATGTTCATGCAACAAGGATTTGGGAAATGAAAATTTAACTAAAATTCCATGTTTACCAAATAGTTTAAGTAATTATGTTTTAGCTTTCTACCCATTTTCTAAAGGAACAATAAATGATATTTCTGGAAATAACCACCATTTAATTAATACGACTACAGCAAAACCTACATCAGACAGAAATTTAAATGATAGCTGTGCTTATGAATTTGATAATTTACCTACTTCAAGTGAATACATAACAACTTCAGCAACAAATTTTCTGAATAGTTTAAGTGAATTTTCAGTTTCATTTTGGTATCAACCAAAAGATACTTCAAGAAACGGTATAGAATTTGAAAGTTTAATTAATAGAGGTATGGGGGGGAGCTGTCCTAACAGAATTGGACAATGGTCTATTGCACTTTATGATTGTAGAAAAGCAGTATTTGGTAGAACTAATTCTGTCTGGGATAAAGATATAACCAATTTTAATTGTCAACAAGAAGTAATTACACGTACAGATATTTGGCATCATTTGGTAGCTACATACAATCAAAACGGTATAGAAATGAAAATATACAGAAATGGCATTTTGCAGGAATTTTCTTCAGGAAATGCCAACTGTGGCTCTGGCAATCCCAGTTATCAAGACATAGGCGACTTGTTTTTAGGAAAGGATTATACTGGAAAAATTGATGATGTTATAATTTTTAATAAAACACTCACTCAACAAGAAGTAAATATTCTTTTTAATCTAGAAACTTGTTGTGAAAATTGATTTGAAATATAAAATTTGTTAGAATTAACATCGAGCGAACACCTAGTCGAACTGTCCAAAAAACAAACATTTTACACCGTTTTTTGTAAATAATTTCTATCAAACAACTTTTGGTTTTTAACTTTCTAAAAAACTGAACTTTAACCAAATTTCATTTTCCAAACGCCCAATACAGCTTCTTTTACGATGCCTTTTGACATTTTAGAAACACCAACTTTTCGATCTACAAAGGTGATGGGAATTTCGGCAATTGAAAACCCTTTTTTCCATGCTCGGTATTTCATTTCTATTTGAAAAGCATAGCCAATAAATTTTATTTGATCTAAATTTATTGTTTCAAGCACTTCTCTTTTGTAACAAATAAATCCTGCGGTGCAATCTTTTACAGGCATCCATGTAATCAATCTTACATAAACCGAAGCACCATAGGAAATTAAAATTCTATTAAAAGGCCAGTTTTTGACATCGCCACCTTTTACATATCTTGAGCCTACAACCACATCTTTGTTTTCGGAAATTGCAGTTTCTAAAAGTCGATTTAAATCTTCGGGGTTGTGCGAAAAATCGGCATCCATTTCAAAAATATAATCGTATTTTTTTTCGATACTCCATTTAAATCCAGCTATGTATGCAGTGCCTAAACCTTGTTTACCATTTCGATCTATTAAAAATAAATGTTCAGAAAACTCTTGTTGTAGCGCTTTTACTTTTTCGCCAGTGCCATCCGGCGAGCCGTCATCGATTATTAAAATGTCAAATTTGTTTTTTAATCCCAATACTTTTCTCACAATGGATTCGATGTTTCCAATTTCATTGTAAGTAGGTATGATGACTATATTTTTCAATCTGGTTGTGTGCTTAGGTTGTTATTAAAAACTAAAGGTATTTAATTATTTTTTCAATAATTTAAATTCAGTGTAAAGTTTTGATAAAACTTGTTTTGTATCATTTGCAAAATCACTTTTCATAATCCAATCGTAATAATGCGGCTCTTTGGAAAAAACACTAGCCACAGATTTATCTTTAAACTTACCAAAATTAAAATGCGGCTCGCCATTATGAATTTTTATTCGTCTAGCATAGTCTAAAAAATCTTCGCCCATCGAAAAATTGTGTAATGCTGAAATATCATTTTCTATATCATCATATTTCTCTACTTGAGCATATAGAATTTGAAGTGTGGCACGCGCATCGGCCATGGCACTGTGTGCATTTTCAATACCTTCGTTGCAGTAAAATTGCATTGCGGCAGCTAAATTTCGAGGTTCTTTTTTAAAAAATATTTGTTGCACATCTACCAGATGTCTATTTTTTAAATCAATGTCGATATCAACTCTCAAAAATTCTTCGGTAAGAAGCGCAAAGTCAAATCGGTTTGAATTAAAACCACATAAATCACAATTATTTAAAAATTGTTTTATTTCATTTGCTACATCTTTAAAAGTGGGTTCGTTTGCCACATCAGCATCTGTAATGCCATGAACGGCTGTAGATTCTGCTGGAATGGGAATGGTAGGATTTAAACGCATCAATTTTTCTTCCTCTCTGCCATCTGGATGCACTTTGATAATTGCAATTTCTACAATTCTATCATGATTTGTATTTACACCAGTGGTTTCTAAATCAACACAGGCAATTGGTTTTTTGAGATTTAAATTCATTATGCAAATGTGCTAAATTATTAAAGCTTTTCAAAAGATTTAAGGATGAAGTTTTGCCCATTCTAAAACTTCTTTTTCATCAAAATTTAAATAATTCGACGTTTTAATTATTGTGGTATCTTCTACCCATTTTATGGTTGGCAATGCCGTGCCATCATTTAATTTTATAAATTCTTCTGCACCATTAAAAAAGGTAAATGGAATTTTTTCGGCTTTTGTTTCTATAAAAAATTCTTTTAATGCACTTGAATCGCCATTGTAAAAAATTTGAAATGGCAATGATGGATTTTTTTTATACATAATTGCCATTCGGGTTGCCGCTTTTTTACAAAATTTGCAATGCAAACTCATAAAAGAAATGATGTGTTTTCCTTTTCTTAATTCTATTGTTGGTTTTTTGTTGTTTTTGGAATTGTATAATATTGAAAGCGGAATAGGAGCGGGTTTGAATTCTTCTTTTTCGTAAATATAAATACTTTCGGGAGGATTTTTAAAAAAAGGAAATAGCAAACAAAGAATACTTAGAATTGAAATGATCACATTTTTAAATTTAAATTTAATTGAAAAATTTAATTTATAAATAAAAAATAATAGAAGAAGAAGTAATGCGTTTTTGATTAATGATACTTTGGGACTCATTGGCAATACATCACCAAAACAGCCACAATTGCCGTCGCCATACATGGGCATAATGGCTATTAAATATCCTGAAAAAATTATTATCAATAAAATTGAAAATTGAAAAATAATTTTGTTGGTTAATTGTAAAATAAATAAAAGGCCAATTGCCAGTTCCACACCGATTAAAATTCGTGCTAGCCATTCAGCAATTGTCCAATTAAAAAAAGTAGTTTCAACTATTATCCAGCCAAATTTTTCTAACGTAGGAATTTTTGATACTGCTGAAAATATAAAGACTAATCCAAAAAGTAGTTGAAGTACAATTGCACTAATTTTGAGGAAATTGTTTTTATTCATTCCAGCAAAGATACTTTTTATAAAAAAAAATTATCCGTTTAAATCAAAAAAATCGTTTAAAACTTTTAACGATGTTTGATTGTAATTTGCTGTTGAAAAATCTTTAGTATGATTGTAAAACTGCTCATTATTAAAATAATCTAACGCTGACAGTTCTTTATTGAAACTTTTAAAAGCCATATTCCAATCTTTAAATTTTCTTTTTACAATAGGTTCTTCTTGTATTTTGATAATATTGTCGTGCCTGCAATCATTTTTTATTTGTTCAAAAACGTCTAAAACATTTTCTTTTGGTCCTTCTAAAATTTGAAAAAAAGATTTGTTGCAATAAATTAATATTCCTGTAATATTTAATAAGGCATTTTTTTCTTTAGCAGCATTTAAGATATTTTCAAAATCAATTAGTTTTAAAAAATCATTGGCAGTGCTAACATAAGATAAATGAAACAATTCTTCTTCCATCTTGTAAAGATAATTGGATTTTTATTTTTTCATTATTGCTTTAAACAATATACAATATCAAAATCTTATACTTATTTTGCTATCAAATTTTCTATTGAATATGGTCTTGGTTGAAAACGTAAAGAAAGATGATTTGGATGAACTCATTAGTTTGGCTAAAAGTGCTTGGCAGCATACTTATCAGAGTATAATTAGTCAAGCGCAAATCGATTTTATGCTTAAAACATTTTATGAAAAATCTCGATTGGAAAAAGAAATGGATGATGAACTAAATATTTTTTCAAAAGCTGTCTTTGAAAATAAAATTGTGGGCTATACACATTGCATTCTTCAAAATAATCAACTAAAGCTTAGCAAAATTTATATGTTACCAACTGAAAAGCAAAAGGGCATTGGCTCTTTATTAATCGAAAATGTAAAAGATATTGCTAAAAAATGTGGGGTTGAAAAAATTATTTTACAAGTGAATCGAAATAATTCAGCAAAAGAATTTTATTTAAAAAAAGGATTTATAATCATAACAGAAGTGGATGATATACTTGATAATTATATTTTGAATGATTATGTTATGGAACTTGATTTGAATACTTAAATTAAGTTTTCTGAGGTTTCTTTTTTGCCGCAGGAAAAAGCACATTATTTAATATCAATCTGTAGCCTGGCGAATTTGGATGTAAGTTTAAATCCGTTGGTGGATCTTCTACTTGATGTTGATAATCTTCAGGGTCGTGTCCGCCATAAAAAGTCCAAGTGCCTTTTCCTTTTTCACCATGAATATATTTTGCTTCGCCAGCCGATTTATTTTCACCCATAACCAGTGTGCTACTTTTAATTATTGGTGATCTAAACGAAGTGGTTTGCCCCATAAAACCTTTTATAGTTGTGGTATGATTTTGTGTAAGCATTGCAGGGACTGGATCAAATTTTGCCGAAAAAGTAAATAACGTAAAATAATCTGCATTAAATGAAACTTTTCTCCCACGTGTCATTGTGGCATCAATATTAGAAAATTCATATTCCAATGTGTTTTTAGTTAATTGAAAATCTTTAAAAGCAAAACAATTCTCAAAATTTAATTTTTCTTGCGCATTAGGTTCTGGCGGATCGTAATCGTAATATCTATCACAAATATCTACACCATCGGCTGCCAATGCAATGTCGTAAGAATCTGTGGCACTGCACATGGCAAATAAAAATCCACCACCAATAACAAAATCTCTAATTTTTTTTGAAACAGCACCTTTCAATTCGGATACTTTTTTAAAACCATGTTTTGCTGCCATGGCTTCATTTCGTTTTACATCATTTTGATACCAATCGGCATTGTTAAAGGTAACAAAAAATCGTCCATATTGTCCTGTAAAATCTTCGTGATGCAAATGAAGCCAATCATATTTTATCAGTTTGTCATCAAGCAATTCATCGTCATAAACTTTGTCGAAAGGAATTTCGGCATATTCTAAAACTAGCGTTACAGCATCATCCCAAGGCATTTTCCCATCGGGTGTATAGACGCAAATTTTTGGTAATTTATCCAATTGTGCTATATCCATATTGGCATCAGGATCGGCTATTTCATTTAAAATAGTTGTGTATTTTACGTCTGGTATAATTTCAAAACTTACATCTCTAATTTTACATTCTTTTTCAAAATCGCCAACATGATCAAAACAAAAACTTCCACCTCGATAATTTAATAGCCAGTCCACTTTTGCATTTTTGCTTAATACATAATAGGCAATGCCATAAGCTTTAAGATGATTTTTTTGGCTTTCGGCATCCATTGGAATTAATATTTTGCTAGCTTTTGCCAAGTAAGCAGAACATAATGTAACAATTAAAATGAGTAAATATTTTTTCAAGAGTTAAATTTTATAAATTGTTTTATTATTCAAAATTTTTACCGCCTGTAAAAAATTTAAAACTATTGAAACCTACTTTGTATTGCAAGACATCATAATCTAATCTTGCTTCTTTTACAGTCATATTGGTTACATCATTTACTTTTCCATAGCTAAACATACGAATCATATTGCTTCGATTTGTATAAACTAAAGAATGATACGATGATAAGATGTCGTTTGGATAAAAATTGTCGAGTTGAGTACTTTCGCCTTTGTAAAAAACTGAAAAAAATCGATTCAAATCTTCGTAGGCAACCACATTATCATATATTTGATATTTTGGAGAATAATAACCAATAGTGTGTAATTGTCCATCATAAAAAATCTTAAAATTGCCATCGTTTCCTTGAAATGCAACAATATCGTCGCCTACTTGATAAGATGTTGGTTTGAAATAATCTATGGTATAAGTTTGTCCTTTATGAAAAATTTTGAATTGATTGTTGATGTCAACATAAGCACAAGTATTTCTGCCTACTTGAAAGTCTAATGGAATTTGAGTTTCCAAAGATGTTATTGTATTTAAATAAAAAACTTTAAATTGATTGTCAAAACTAACATAAGCGCCAATATTATCTGAAGCTTTTACAGTTGTTCCAAATTGAAAATCTTCATCTTTTATATTTAAAAAATTTTCTAAAGTTTTTATTTCTCCATTATAATAGGCATTAAATGAAGCTTTGTTTAAATCATAAAATAAAACTACGCTATCACCAAATACAAATCGGTCTGTAAGAAAACTAAGTTCGTGTATTTTATTACCTTCTATTACATTCAATAAATTTGCACTACGAAAAAGAACTAAATTGTCGGTAACTTCAAATTGTGTTGTAAACAAATCGCTCACTTTTGTAATCACACCATCTTGAAAAACTCTAAAATCTCTAGCATTATCAACATAAGCCAAGGCACTTTTTCCAATTTTATAACTTATAGGTACTAAATGATCAAGTTGCACTTTTTCGCCATTATCAAAAGCATAAAAATTTTGACGTACATCGGTATATGCAGAGTAGGGCTGTGCATTAGCAAAAGTTGCAAAAAATAATAAGATAAGAATAAGATTTATTTTCATGCCAAAGTTTAATGATTCTAAAATATGATGTTTGATTGGTTTTATATTGAAGTGTTATATATATTAACTAGTTTTTTTATATTTTATTTCATTTTGTTACGCTTAATTAAATAAGGCAATAAAATTTGTTCCATGCCTAAATTGATATCAGCATCAATAATATCAACATTAAATTGACCACATTTTAAGGCAAGATTGTCTTTTCGTTTCCTCATTTCTTCTTGATAGGTTTTCTTAAGCGCATTGGAATTCATTTTTATTCGCTCACCGCTTTCCATATCTATAAATTCCATTGGTCGATTTTCGAAATCAAAATCTATTTCAAGTTTTTTATCCGTTACATGAAATAAAATCACCTCATGTTTATTGTATTTTAAATGCTGAATAGCATCAAAAATATTATTTTCATCATCAAGCCTATCCATCATATCGCTAAAAATTACCACAAGGCTTCTACGATGAATGTTTTCGGCAATTTGGTGTAATATTTTACTGTTATGACTGCTTTTGTTTTTTTCATCAAATTTTAAAAGCCTTTCAAGCTCCGTATTTAATTTTGAAAAATGAACCGTGTTTGATCGACATTTTGAATGATAATACAAATCATCATTAAATAAACTTAGCCCCACAGCATCCAATTGTCTTTTTAATAAATTAATTAATGAAGCAGCTGCTAAACAAGAAAATTGTAATTTGTTGTAATGCGCTGCATTTTCTGGAAAAAGCATCGAAGAAGAAGTGTCTATAATGATTTGACAACGAAGATTAGTTTCCTCTTCATATTTTTTAATAAAAAGTTTGTCGGTTCGTCCATAAACTTTCCAATCGATATGTTTTATATTATCGCCAGTATTATAAAGACGATGTTCAGCAAATTCTACAGAAAAACCATGAAAAGGACTCTTGTGTAAGCCAATAATAAAGCCTTCAACTACTTGATTGGCAAGTAAACTTAAATGCTCAATATGGGCTGTATTTTCCAAATATTTTTATTTTTTGTAAAAATACTTATTTTATCGTTTGCTTAGAAAATTACTTTGCTTATATTTGAAACATATTTTAAGTATGAAACTAAGCAAAGGAATAATTTTAATATTAATAGTTATAAGTTTTACATCTTGTACCAGAGAATATATTTGTCAGTGTACATTATCTTATTCTGGTGTTCAGCCAGGTTTGCCTGAGCCAAAAACACACGAATTTACGATTAGAGACAAAAAAGAAACCGCAGCAAAACTTTGTTCAGATAATAGTACTTTAATCACTGAGAATAATATTACGATGAAAGATACTTGTCGTTTGTATTAAATTTGTGAACAAATTTTTCAATAAAAATACAATTCAATTAAAGAAATTTTATTTCTTTGTATATGCTTAAAGATTTTCCATTAATAAATGAAATAGATACCCGTTCTGGTTTTGGCGACGGAATACACGAACTTGGTAAAGAAAATGAAAACGTAGTAGCACTTACAGCCGATTTAGCAGGCTCCTTAAAACTAAATAATTTTATAAAAGATTTTCCAGAACGTTTTATTCAATGTGGCATTGCAGAAGCAAATATGATTGGCATTGCAGCAGGATTGACTATTGGTGGAAAAATTCCATTTACAACAACTTTTGCAAATTTTAGCACTTCGAGAGTTTATGATCAAATCCGTCAAAGTGTTGCTTATAGCGGAAAAAATGTAAAAATATGTGCTTCGCATGCAGGATTAACATTGGGCGAAGATGGCGCAACACATCAAGTGTTGGAAGATATAGGCATGATGAAAATGTTGCCACACATGACTGTAATTGTTCCTTGTGATTATAATCAAACAAAACTTGCAACAAAAGCAATTGCAGAATATGAAGGACCAGTTTATTTGCGTTTTGGAAGACCAAAATGGCCAAATTTTACGCCTATAGATAAACCATTTGAAATTGGGAAAGCACAAATGATTAATGAAGGAAATGATGTAAGCATTATTGCTTGCGGACATTTGGTATGGTTGGCGATGCAAGCTGCCGAAAAATTAGAAAGTGAAGGAATTTCTTGTGATATAATTAACATGCACACCATCAAACCATTGGATGAAAATGCAGTTTTGAAATCTATTCAAAAAACAAAATGTGTGGTTACTGCCGAAGAGCATCAACAAAATGGAGGTTTAGGTGATAGTATTGCACAAGTAATATCTTTAAATTTTCCTGTTCCACATGAATATGTAGCAGTTAAAGATAGTTTTGGCGAAAGCGGCACACCACTTCAATTGCTTGAAAAATATGGATTAAGTGCTGAAGCAATCTATAATTCAGCCAAAAAAGCAATCCAAAGAAAAAGTTAAAAATTTAAGGTTTTACAATTTATTAAAGAAAAGAATTATTTTTTTTTGTAGTTTTATATTTCCAACTAGAGAAGTAACAAAGTACATGTTAAGAAAAATAAGTATAATATTAATTTTTTGCATTTTTGCATTTGCAAATACTGAAATATTTGCAGTTGGAGCAAGCGATGGCGTAGTTAAAAAAAGCAGTGATGTTAAAATTGATAACTATATAAAATATGTGTATAATGCAATTGACTTTAAAGGAAATAAAATAAGTTATGCTGCATTTAGTAATGGGTTTTATGGTTTTTTAAATTTCGTAGAAGCAGGTCAAATTTCTCAAAAATCTTATCTAAGCATTTGCGATTTTTCATTATCAAGCAATAAAAAACGTTTGTGGGTTATAGATGTAAACAAGAAAAAAGTAATTTT
>JAGNRR010000232.1 GCA_017988595.1 Chitinophagaceae bacterium | reverse complement strand
GCCCCGTTGCAGCCGGAAGAGCGAGTGGCGATTTTTTATATGATATTTTACCAGGACATCCGGAGCAATCGATTATGCCCTACAGAATGAATAGTACCGACCCCGAAATTATGATGCCCGAATTGGGCAGACGCCTAATTCATAAAGAAGCAGTTGAATTAATCAATGCTTGGATAAAGGAAATGAAGTAATTTTATTTGAAGATTGTATTCATTAGCAAAAGATGCTTCATTGTTGGGGAATGGCTTTTTTTTTCATTTTGGGAAATGCTGGTAGCTGCCCCGTTTATTTTAATTTATAATCTTCAAAATTGACTACCACTTTTTCAAAATTTTCTGTAACTTCTAAAATTGAATTTATTTTTGATATACATTCTTGGTTATTTTCAGCCATTATGAAAACAAAACCGAAAATATCTTTCGAAATAGTAAATTCTCCCATTTCAGAATTTATGTTTAGTAAGGTTTCGTCATTCATCAAAAAATCAAAATTGTCAATAATTTTTGGTTTAAGTTCTGAAATAACAGCAATCAAATCTGGAATAAAATCATTGTTTTCAGCACCGTAAAAAAACTCAATTAAAAGTTTTGACGATCCATATCCAGGGCGAAAATAGTATTTGTAGATTTTTGTTCTTTTCAATTGATTTCGGAATTTTGGTTCTCATACAGCTAACGTCAAATTGTGAAAATATCCTTCACAATCTCATGGATAAAAATATGATTTATTTTTTATTAAAACAACTCCAAGGATAGCACTCAAAAATCCACCAATCATTCCGCCCCAAATTGAACCTCCAACCCAAGCATATTTTAGCATTTCAATTTTTTCTTCTGGAACATTATAATAATGAGACTTATAAAATTCTGGACTAATTGAAGCTAATATCACGGCTAATATTCCCCCAATTATCCAGCAACCAAAAATAAACAATATTATTTTAAATATTTGTTTTAAGGCAAATATATAATTAGCTTTTCCTTTTGTTATAATGCCAAATCCAGTAGTGAAAATTATTGAAAATATCACACCATAAAGTAAACCTTCAAAAATTCCTTGCGAAACACTCGCAAACCAAATACCCTTAAAATCCCAACCCATTACAATTCTGAAATAATTTGGACCAATTGCTCCATTTATCATATTCGTGATTGCTCCAATAAAACCACCCGCAAATACACAAGTTAAAGCAACAAAAAATATTGATATAAAATTCGATTGTTTATTAAGTTTTTCCATTTTATGTATTAATTTTTATTTTTTCGGTTTTCTGGCACACTTAAATAGGTTTTAAGTGACAAGCAGTTTAATTCTCGATGATTTCAGCATAACTTTTATCTAAAGCCTCTTCAATAATGTGTCCGCCGAATTTTATAAATGCGTCCTTCACAGATAGTATTTCAATTGGTTCAGAATCTTCACATTGGTAACTATATAAAAGTGTAGTTGTCTTTGTTTTAATTAACCAGAATTTTAATTTACTTATTGAACACATTTCAAATGCCAGCTCATTTGGAATTTCTTCGTCAAGAGTTTGTCTGTCTTGAATTTTTACAATATTATTTAAGTTTATAAAATTTTCAAAATATTTTTGCCACCTAGTCTGATTAAGTGTCTGCAATAGTAATGCCTTTTCACTTCGAAAAATAGAAGTCAATTCCCAGAATTTCATTTTCTTGTTCATGTCGATTCACTTATTTATTATGACCTAAAAATATCAATCAATTAATTCTCTTTTAGTTATTACTTGGAGTTCTATTTTAGTTTTATTGTTTTTTAATTTTTTACCGCAAAGTCGCAGAGACGCTAAGTTTTTTCTTTGCGACTTTGTGTCTTTGCGGTTTATTATTTGTTTTTAAAAATTATTTACAAATCTACTAAAACCATTTTTCAATAGTTCCACATTAAAATTTATTAGAAATCCTAACTTTTTATCTGCTAATTTTAGATAGGATATTATTTGAGCTTTATGAACTGGTAATATTACTTCAACTGCTTTTACTTCAATAATAATTTCATTTTCAACCAAAATATCTATTCTAAAATCCTTTGAGAGTTCAACTCCCTTGTAAAAAAGAGGGATAGAAATCTGACTTTGAATGTCCAATTTTCTTGTTTGAAGTTCATTTATTAAACAAAGTTCATAAATAGATTCCAACAAACCAGGCCCCATTTCTTTATGAACTTGAATGCTTGCGTCAAGTATTTCTTTTGAGATTATATTTAATTCTTCATTATTCATATACTTTTTAAATTTTTAAAGCTTAGACGCAAAGTTTTTTCTTTGCGACTTTGTGGTTTATTATCAATGAGTAAAACTTTTGTACTCTTTCTACTTCTCTTTTTCCTTCAAGTTGAACTTGTAAGAAATCCTTACAAGTTGCATTTTCTTCTAATTCCCTATCTAAATAAATATTTTTAAGGTGTAGTGTAATATTTTGTGTTGTTGTATCAAAAAGATTAGCCATTGCCTTTTGAGTAAGCCAAAAGTATTTTATTTCTATGCTCATAGGCTTTTTTAGTTTTTACACCAAATTTATAAAATTTTGATGTTTTTTAGCATTTTAAATTGCTCGTAAAATATTATCCTCAATTCGTTTTTCCACATCAGATTGATCCGCTTTTACAAATTGTTCACCACATACTTTTTCATATAATTCTATGTATTTATTGGAAATGGTATCTACCCATTCATCACTCATTTCGGGTACGGTTTGTCCTTCTTTTCCCATAAAATTGTTTGCAATCAACCATTCTCTTACAAATTCTTTTGATAATTGCTGCTGAGGCCTGCCATTTTTCAAATTTTCAAAATAGCTTTCGGCATAAAAATATCTGGAGGAGTCGGGCGTATGTATTTCGTCCATCAGATAAATTTCGTTTCCTATTTTTCCAAATT